>JAGRBY010000119.1 GCA_020433835.1 Anaerolineae bacterium
TCACTTGATGCAAAAATATTTTGCCTCACTCATAGACGAAGTCTCTGAACCACCAAACCTTAAATTTTTATTCAAATTGTTTCATAAGAGAACTCTTATTTCATCACAATACAATTATTTACCTTTATCCTATTGTTAAAATATTTAATGGCGATTATACTATGTTAAAGATATTTTATGTTTTTTGCCACCACATATACATTGAATACTTATTCTATTTACCATCACTCGTAACTTAACCCCAATAAATAAAGATTATCAGGAAGTATTTAGGATTGTTTCTAGGATACCTGAGGTTTAACCCGTATTTCATTAGAGTTGTTCTCCAATAAGCGTAATAAAAATCAGCTTTAATCTGCGCCCCATAAAACGGGTTGAAACTCAAAAAATTTTTTCAAAAACAACTCTATCACAGAAATAAGCAGTTCAATGCGTCTGGTTTTTATAGCCTAACTATCAGAGTTGTGGTATCAATTCTTAGGAAATAATAAATTTTTTAACTGTTTTCCTATCTAGGTCACGGGAAATTCTCATGAAATCATAATAGACTTAATCTACAGTTCATATAATTTCCATCGGGAACTTGACATAACTATAAATTTATGTCAATATAAGTAAGCTTTTATATGGAGAGGTGGATTTGCTCAGTTATTACTTCCTCGGTTACAATGGATAATTAGGGTAAGTAGCATTTACCAGTATCTCCAAAAACATTAGTGGATTGGTGGATAGTGGTTCGGCAATGGGGTCATCTAGTGATAAGAAATTATTCAGCTACATAAAAGAGTATTTCTTTAAGCATACCGATCGTGCACTCACTGTGATATTCGGAATAATTGGGATACTGGGATTGATTTTGTCTTACATAGGATGGCAATATCCCGACGGAGTTCCAATGAGAATGTTTATGATACGCGATCTAGCAATCCTTGGAATAGCAATAGTCTTAACACTCTTCGCTACTACCTTTAAACTACAAAGTATTAGTATAAGAAAAGAAACTAATTCCAAAGTTAAGCAAATAAGAGGTGAAACTTCAGCGCAAGTTGAAGGGTTGAGACTATATATAACAAAACAATTGGAAAATTATAGAATAACTGGAAGAAATTTTACAAGTGAATTAGTAGATTACTACCGAACAAGATCATCCGACATACATATAAATGAAATCGGTCCCGAAGAGTGGGAATTCATGAAAGACGTATGTAAGGATATTACATTAAGAGTGAGGATAGCTCTCGAGGAGCATCTAAGACATACCCATCCGCAAATTAATGAAAACATTTCAGTTTGTGTGAAGCTACTTATTTCCTCAGAAAGACTTCTTGATATAGTAGGTACCAGGCTGAACTCACAAGCCAAAATAGGCTTAAAGACTAAAGACAAATGGGTTATTACAGCGTACCGTGATCCGAAGACATATAGCGACAAAAAGCGTGAAGTGAGCCATGTCGTTTATGAAATCGATCAAAATACGGCATATATGAATATCTTTAAAGGACTCAAAGAGTGCTTTTTAAATAATAACCTAAAAGACCTTGAAGATGCATATTTAAATGAAAATCCGAATTGGGATCGACATTATAATGCTACTGTCGTAGTTCCAATAAGATATGAATTGACCTCTCTGGGAGAGTATGAATTCTTCGGTGCTTTGGCCGTGGACAGCCTAAATAAAAGCAAAAGTGAGCTTTTTAATGAAGATTGTGTTTATATACTAGCTCATGCTGCTGATTTTTTAGCAAATTTTTTCTTATCAATTGCTCTTTTCCGTATGTGTGATGAGAAAGAAAATTAAGAAGCTCTTACATAAAAGGAGTTTTGATGTCTGAAGAAAACAAACTAAATCAGTCGGAAAAAAAGCAGTCAAAAAAAGAAAACACTGATAAATCTTCTTCATCAATAACTGAGATTTCTGATAGTTTTGCAGCTTTATTTCTGGAGAAAGGCGTTGAGAATTCTCGAAAGATTGAGATTCCAAGCTTGAAAATTACTCTAGAAAATGGTTCACTCAAAACAAAGAAGAAGGGTACGTCAACCGAGAAAAAATCAAAAGAGTAATATTAATATCTTTGACCAATTTATATAAGCTCCAAACTTCTTGAGATGGCAAAGACTACAAAACAGTTTCTTTTAATACGGTATTTAAGGGAGGCTAGACAACTTCCTTTTTTTTATACAATTACTTACGTAAATCACTATATACGTAAGTAATATATGTCAATAAGTGAGCTAAAATGAGCGCATTAACCACCATCCAACCAGCCCAAGCCGACATTATTCGGCTGATAGAATCTAATCCAAAATTACAACCGTCTACCAAAAAGCAGTACGTAAAAGCCATTACCAAGTATCTCGATTCAGGCGATAGCCTGACTGACACTGATGCGTTAGCCGCTTATGCTCAAGGTTTGAGCAAATCGAGCCGCGCTTTCCTGAAGGCAGCTATTCGGCTGTGGGGTGAGGATATTGCACTTAAGGCTAAGGCCGGAGCCACACCGCAGAATATTGGCGCTGTGCAGGCTACCGTATACCGAATCGAGGCTCTTAATGAGGTCATAAAGGTTGAAGGGGCAAAGGGTCAAAAGGCCCATACGTGGCTCACCCAAACCGAAGTGAGGCGACTTATGGCAACGTGCAGCGACTCGATTCAAGGCCAACGCGATCGCGCGGTTTTGGGGCTGCTGGTTGGGGCCGGACTGCGCCGAGAGGAACTGGCTAACTTCAGTTTCGAGGATGTAGTCATACAGCCAATGGGAAATCGACCCAGGACGGTGCTAAACGTCAAGGGTAAAGGGGCCAAGGATAGAGCAGTTCCTATTAGTGATGCGTTAGCCGAGCTGTTGGATAATTGGAAGGCGGTTATCGGCAGTGGCCTGGTGGCACGCAGCATCACCAAAGGTGGGGCGGTTGGAAACAGCCTGTCTGTGATAGGTATCTTTCATATTGTTAGCCAGGCCGGACAGGCTATTGGCAAAGGCAATTTGGCCCCTCATGATTTGAGGCGAACTTATGCGCAGCTTGGTTATGAAGCCGGCCTGCCGATTACACAGATAAGTAAGCTGTTGGGCCATGCCAGTGTAGCTACAACGCAAAGGTATCTAAATTTGGAATTGGATTTGGAGACGACTGTTTCTGATTTTGTTCCGATTGGATAAATCGATTCCCCAGGGAATCGACCTTCTGCCCGACCCTACTCGAACTGCAAGCTTCATACCTTAAAATTCAAATGCATTTGTTTCATTAACCAACTTTTATTTCAGTCCACTTAGAAATAGAGCTAAAGGCTCATTGTCACCCGTTTTTACTTATGTTAAAATAGGCCAAATATTAATGCCTGAACGGGCAACCCACTTCACTTACGATTACCCTCGACCAAACGCTGCCGAAGATCAGGCCGCGTTTTTTGTTTTTGAGAAAAGTTAATTCTTAATTTGTAGAAACAATGGATCCTACCACCCTTCTCGATAGGCTCAAACGGAGCCTCCATAGCCTTAATGAGCGTCGCGCTAAATACGGCATTGATGCCCCGGCCAGTTTGATTCTTGAAATTGAAGATCACGAAAAGGCTGTTGTCCTAACCCAGCAGTTGGCCGACAACAAACTCACCGAGACCCAATGGCGCGATGCCCTGCACCCGCTGCTGGTTTCCATTCAAGATCGCGCCGCAACCGAAGCGATCAAGGACCTCAATCTGGGTGGCGTTACCTTTAGCAACATCATCAACAGTAATATCACCGTAGGAGACATCAATACTGAAGTTAACTTTAGTGGTGATGTTGTTTTTGGCGATAAGATCACCAATGTCTACGAACCGCCACCCCCAGCCCAAGCCAGAGAGCGACGCGACCTGGGCATCTTGCTTAAGAATGTGGAAACGACCTGGATTAAAGGTGTGTTGGAGCATTCGCTCTATAATGCCGTATTGCTGGAACTGGGCAAAGAAAGCCGGGCCGATGCTGTAGAGCATCCCTGGCAGCGGGTGATGGAGATACCCGGCCGGGAGCGCCACGTGCTGCCGCCGGAGAAAGCCATCAAGGTGATTTATGAAGAGGCTAACCGCCTGCTGCTCATTTTAGGCGAACCAGGATCGGGCAAAACCACGACGCTACTGGAATTAGCCCGCGACCTGATTGCCGAGGTGAAGCAAGATCTGACTTTCACCCAACCTATCCCGGTTATCTTCAACCTCTCCACCTGGACCAAACAACAGTCGCTGGCCGACTGGCTGGTGGGCGAACTCAACAGCAAATATCTAACTCCCAAAAAACAAGGCCGCCGCTGGCTGGAGGAGCGGCGTATTCTCCCCTTGCTAGATGGGCTGGATGAAGTTAAAGCCGAGCATCGGGCGGCGTGTGTTGAACAGATCAACCGGCTGGCGGCGGATGTTGGTTTGCAGGGCGTGGTCGTTTGCAGCCGCATGAAAGAATACGCTGCTTTGGATGTGCGCTTAGGGTTTGTAGGGGCGATTTACCTACTACCTCTTACGCCTGACCAGATTGATGAATATTTAGGCCAGGCGGGAGCTAAACTAGCTGGGTTACGTGGTGCTTTACAACAAGACAGTGGCCAACGAGAGATGGCTCAATCGCCGTTAATGCTGAATATTATGAGTCTAGCTTACCAAAATGTATCTGCTGCTGAGCTAGACCAGCCAGAGTTAAATACTGATGAGGCCCACCGGAGCCGTCTTTTTGATACCTATATTACGCGTATGTTCAAACGCAAAGGGAACCAGCAGTTCTATGACCCTAAACAAACCAAGAGGCGTCTCGCCTGGCTGGCTCGAAATATGCAGCGTCACAATCAGGAAGTTTTTCTCATAGAGGGCTTGCAGCCGAGTTGGTTGTCGGCTCGCCTTTGGCGGATTATCTATATTTTAACTTCTCGATTGGGTGGTGCACTGTTTTTTGGTCTATTTTTTGGGCTGCTTTTTGGATTGAGCATGGGATCGAGTAGCGTACTGGTTCTTCCTATATATTATGGGCGGAATTATGGGCTAATGGTTAATCTGATTAGTGGGATAATTGGTGGGATGACTACAGGCCTGATTTTGGGTCTGCTTTTCGGGTTAAGTGGTGGATTATCGAGTAGTTTCATAGATGTATTGCGTTTTGAGTGGCTGGGTGAAAGATCAAGGAATAAGGGATGTTTTGTTTACTTAGGAATTGTTGTAAATATTGTATGTAGTGGGCTAATTTTTGGATTATTTACTGGACTTCTCGTTGGATTGATTAACGACTGGCGTGGTGGCTTGTTTGTTGGGCTAAATATTGGGCTGTTTTTTGGGTTGAGTGTTGGGCTAATTTTCGGACTAAAGGGAAGTCAACAAAGTTTCAAAAATGATGTTCGCCCTGTTGAAGCCCTACGTTGGTCTTGGCGTAAAGCACTAAAAGGCGGCTTGCTTGCCGGGCTAATTGGTGGACTGCTTGTTTGGCTCCTGTTCGGGCTAGGTGTTGGGCTGATTGTTGGGTTGAGCGAAGGGCTGCATAATGGTCTGGCTCGTGGGTGGGGTGTTGGGAGGCTTGAAGGAGTATTTGCTGGAGTGATATTTGGATCGGTGGGCGCAATTATTAGAGGATTAAGTCGCGAAATTGTAAAGGTGAAGATGACACCTAATCAAGGGATTATTTTATCGGCAAAAAATACGATTTTTGCCAGTCTGATAATTATGCTGACTAGTAGTTTGATTGGATGGTTGAATTCTGGGTGGAATGGGTGGATAACTAGAGGGCCGATTTTTGCGCTGATCAACGGGTTAGTTTTTGGATCGTTCTTCGGGGCGCTTGGCGGCCTAAGTGGTGCTTTATGGTACGGCGGTCTCGATATCATCCAGCACTACACTCTACGTCTCATCCTCACCATCCAGGGGCATACACCTCTCAACTACGCCCGTTTTCTCGATTACGCTGCCGAGCGTATTTTTCTGCAAAAGGTGGGCGGTGGGTATCGTTTTATTCACCGGCTGATGCTGGAGCATTTTGCGGCGATGGAGGTGGAGAAGTGAAAGCTGTGGAGTTTCCCTGGGGAATTATGCAGGTCTTTTCAGTTGAGCACATTCTCTTTTACTCAGCTTGCTTCCTCGATTACGTCCAGGAGCCTTTGTTCGATGTGCGGCCACGGAACGGCTAAGTCAACGCACGCAATGCGAATCTGATGTTCCTGTAACGTGACTTTTTCAGATAAGGTTTCATGGATGGCCGGGTACAAAAGGATGCCGGTGGCTTGCTGATGATGCTCGGAGCGATGCGCTTGGGTTTTGAGGTAGGTGTAGATTTGGTACAGATGGGACGAATCGAACATTGCTTTGCCCCATTGGTTTTCTTTTAAGCTCTTGGCCGTAAATTTGGTATCGAGAATGATTATCCGCCCTGATGCGTTGTCCTGTAATATCAAATCGGGGCGCATAATGGGTAAGTAAGGGTTGGGAGATTGTTCATGCCAGCCGAGTGTTCTTTGGGGCTGAACTTTCCAATCGCTCAAATGATACTGATAGAAGTTGGCTACAAAACGTTCGTATAAACGGTGAAGTATCTGTTGCTCTCGCTCCAGCTGCGAGGTATAAGCCTGCCCGGCCTCCTCGGTGGGGAGACGGCGCTGGAGGATGAGATCGCACATGGCTAGCATGAGGCGATAGTCGTGATCGTGCCGGTTGGCCTGTTCGCGATGGATGAAATCGGGCGTAAGTTCGATAAGGTCGATGCCATCTAGGGTGCGCACCAGCCAGCGGATAGCGTGGCGAAGTTTTTTCGCCTGCTTTTGATCGGGGCCGAATTGACCGACTTGCGCCAGGTGAAATAACGTACTTCGAATAATCTGGTTTTTGGGGGCGTTGATACTGAACTGTTCAAATTCGCAAAACGCTTGGCCTCGCTCAAAGGCTCGGTGTTTGACGCTGTTGGTAAAATGAATGCGCCCGCGAACCCCACGCAGTAGCTGCTGTTCCGCCATATAACTGCACCCCAGCCCAATCCGTAGGCGCTGCTGGACGATTTTAACCAGAATGGAAGCCAGTAATCCATCGAGCGAGGGCGACTCCACGGTATCGACCAGATGCCAATAGGGCGAGCGGGGTGTCTCTTTCCAGGCATATAAAAGTAAATACCAAAGATTGCGGATGGGAATGCCATACGCTGTTTTTTGAGCTGTTGTGGTTGAAGGAGCGTCGGTCGGGTTAGCCATGCTTAATCCAAGAGTTGCTTAACCGCTTCATCGACCTTGGGAGCATTATCAAACCAATACTCTTTTAGTAAGGGCGCAATTTCGGTCTCTATAATAGCGTCATACCAATCTTGATTCAATGCCCCAAAATTGTCACCTTTGGGGCAAAAGTAGCTATGCCCTACCTGATAATTCTCGCCCAATAATGGATCTTCTTTTATCTCACGATTAAGGCGGCTCATTCTGGAGATGATACGGTCGATGATCTCTTCCGGCATTGAGCGGTCGAGCAGCCACTGTCGAAAAAGAGCGCTTTCGTATTGGGGTTGCAGCGGCATAAAAGCAAAGCGCCGCCGCAGAGCATAATCGACCATAGCCAGGGAGCGGTCGGCCACATTCATCAGACCAATTAAATGCAAGTTGTCGGGGATGTAAAAGCGGGCCTCATCAGGGTTTTTATAGACTAAATGCACGGCAAACTCGCGGCCTCTTTTATCGCCTTCGATGAGCATCAACAGCTCTCCAAAGATTAAGCTGAGGTTGCCGCGATTGATCTCGTCGATAATGAAGACATATTCGTGCTCCGGGTTGGCGCTGGCCTTTTGAGAAAATTTGTAGAAGATACCGTCTTGCAAGCAAAAGCTGCCGGGCTGCTCCAGTGACGGGCGATAGCCCCGAACAAAATCATCGTAGGAATAGGATTGATGAAACTGAACCATTTCAAGACGCTCATTGTCCACCTCTTCCATCAGCGCGTAGGCCAATTTTCTGGCGATGAACGTTTTGCCCACTCCCGGCGGGCCTTGTAGGATGATGGCTTTCTTTTCTCGTAAACGATCTAATATTCGTCTGAGGTTATCCTCAGAGAGAAAGACCCCGGCTGCAATAAGATCTTCAAGGCTGTAGGGATCTTTGGTGATTTCATCACTCACCGGCGGATTTGTATCCGATGACTTTTCGGTGCCCCACCACTGTTCGCAGAACCAGGTATAATCTTGCTCCTCACCGTACCAAGTGAAGTTAATCAACCGCTTGCTAAGTTTTATTAAATCGTACTGCTCATCTGTTTGTAAGCGCCAAATGGTGCTGCGATTTGTGTAAAAGTACCAGGATTTTTCTTGAAAATCAGGATCCCACTCGACCTCAACGGTTCGGCCATCACCGCGATTAGCCACAATGGTGCCGATGGCTTTAATATCCATGCGCGAGACAGTTTTATCGTGGGCATCAAAGGGGAGATTTTTACGTTGGGTTGTAGCCGCTTTGATGGCAATTTTGTCGCTGACCTGCATCGCCTTAACCTCATCCAGGTAGCGATCCTCATACCCATTTTCCCAGACCCCTTCATCCAGAAACCGCTGCGTCTGGTCGGCGGGAACTTTATCATTCCAGTAGGCACCGACCATCCAATAGGTGTGGTCTTTTTGCTTGACCTTTTCCACTTTGGATGGTTTCGGTTTATCCGTTTTGGCGTTTTGCGACTCCTGCCAAGCAGCCCAGGATAATTCCGGAAAAGATTGCCCTCTCGCGGATGCTTCTTGCATAATCGCATTATAAAATTGCGCAGACAAACCTTCCTTGGGGATATCAACTCCCAGGTAGTTGCGGTTGTGACTATCCAAACTTAAAAAGGTGTAGGGCCGAATCCAAAACAAGCCCATGGTCAGGGTAACGTTGACACTCCATATTGTTAGGGCCTTGTCGAATGCCTCTAAGAAGTTTTTGTCTTGCAGCGGATTGTCTTGCAGCGCCAGTTGAAAAACGTGCCATAAGCGGGGGATGTCTTCTGCATTTCTTGAGGCGTGATAGGGAAAATACCACGACCTCATATTGTTGAGAATAGGTAAGCCGTCGAAATCAGAGGGAATAGGGCTTTGCAGATTAAAGTATTGCTTGATTTTGATCAGAATATCAATGCGCTTATTGTCTGTTATGCCCCGGTTAAAGACGCCAAAAAAAGTAAAGGGATCGATCTCTTTCAGCAGAAAGCGTTCACCATCTCGATTTTTATCTTGCAACGCGGTGATGGTACAGCCTTGTTTACGCAGCTCTTCCAAGAAGGCGATGAGTTCTGTTTGTCTCTCCTGCCAGTCTGATAAGACGGTAGCGAGTTCCTGATAGAGATCAATCCAAGTAAATTGGTTAGTCACGATATATCTCCGATCTTAGCTGCCTTGAGGTTGGTTCAGCCATTACATTACGCTTTCCTACAGGTATCTGCATACGCTACGAGCCACCCGCCATTTCTCCATTCTCCACTCTTCATTCTCAATTCCTGCCCCCCGCCTGCCACAGCAGCGATTCCAACAGCCGGACGCGAGCCGTTTCCCCCGCCGCCAGCTGGGCCTGGAGGTCGTCACACAGGGCCAGCAGTTGCTCTACCCGCTCGACGATGCGTTGCTGCTCGGCGAGAGGAGGGAGGGGGATTGGAATGTTCCTGATTGATTGGGCATTAATGTTAGGCTGCGTAGTTTTAGTAGTTTTGAGACCCATATACTCTTGTCCAAGCGGCGATTTGAGATAGCTGTAGACGAAATCAATCGAGAGATAACTCGAAAATCGAAATCTAATGAGATATGCACTTGGAATTGCAAGATAATCTCCCCGAAAAATGGCCATCACTCCAATACTGCCAGTTCGGGTGATTAGTAGATCATTATTTTTTAATCGAAAATTGTCGAGCTTCTCCTCAGAAAACTTCACTTGCGGTGGGTCTTTTAAGACAATCTCGCCGTTTATTGTCATATCAGTAGTTCTAATAGTGGGAATGCCATTTTTAACGTACTCATTTTTTCCAAACCTGGGACCATAGAACGACTCCAAACAGACTTGGTCAATTTTTGTCCACTCCCAACCCGGTGGCAGGTCGAATGGTATTTTATCCTTGTTGATTTGCGGCAACGGCTTTGATTTGCGGAACGTCTCAGTTTCAGCCAGCCGCTTTTTCTCCACCGCGATGCGCTTGAGCAGTTCGCCGGCGGGTTCGTCGGTGGGGTCTTGCTCAACAAGGCGACCCTGGACGGCCAGTTGCAGGATGGCTTGCTTGAGGTCAGCCACGGCGGCAGGGTCGGTTAGTAGGGTGTCGAAGATGGAGGCTAGCTGCTGCCACTGCTCGCTGAGGGCGGCGGGGTTGGGCGCGACGGTCAGGTGGTGCAGGCTGGCCTGGGTTAGGGTGGCCCGCTCGGCTTCGGCGGCGGCTAGTTCCGCTTCCAGAGCGCGGCTCTGGTCGAGCAGTTGCTCCACCCGCTCGACGATGCGTTGCTGCTCGGCGAGGGGTGGGAGAGGGAATAACCCTTTTGCCAACTTGGAGTCGCTAATTGCGGGATAAGCCATTCCGGTCATCTGCGACTCAACAAATTCGATAAACGGTTTGCTTCGCAAATAGAAAAACAAAAACCTTTTATCTACACCCTCAAACGGATGCATCACTGCGAATGCCGTACTCACAATTGGCGGTGGATCAAATTCCCTATCAACAATTGCCACATTCAGTAAATATGGACGCACTGTTGAGTAAATTACTGTTCCCTTGCCTACCAGCTTCCGCGCTCGTGATGGCGCATTAGTTGGTTCAATGACTTGCAGATCGTCACCTATTACCCCTATGGTATTATTGATGGATGAAACGTCAATGTAAGTAAACTGCTTGTTAGGTTTCGTTTGGCCACAGTCGTGATATATCTCTGGAAGTCGCACCCACTCCCATCCCGAAGGCAAGCCGAATGGAATTTCGTCAGCGTCGATGGGAGGCAGTTTTTGGGATTTGCGAATCTTCTTTTCCTTCACCAAACGGACTTTCTCCGCCGCGATGTGCTTGAGCAGCTCGCAGGCCGGTTCATCGGCGGGGTCTTGGGGCACCAGCTTACCCCGGACGGCCAGCTGCAAAATCAGTTCGTTCAGCCGGGGAATATCCTCGGCGCGGGTAATTAGTTGGTGAAAGTGGTCAAATAAAATCTCAGTGGTCATAGAGTCTCTTTTTTGATGGTACGGATGGACACGGTGGGCTATTTCAACAGCGCCGCTTCCAGTTCGGCTTTAAGTTCGGCCCGCAGTTCGGCCACCAGCCGCAGGCGCTCCTGGTAGTGGCTCAGCAGCTTGGCCGGGTCGCCGTAGCTGTCCTCTTCCTGATGCGGGTTCTTGATATCCAGGTTGTAGTTGCGGGCCTTTATCTCGGCCACCGGCACCCGCCAGGCGTACTCGCTTTCCTCGCGGTTAGACCACCACGCCTTTTCCAGCTCAAACTCCTTCAGCTCGATGGGCCGGGTTTTGGAGTACTGTTTGCGGTCACCCGGCATGGGGTGCTCAAAATACCAGATGGCCTCGGTCGGTTGGCCCTTCTCAAAAAAGAGCAGGTTGGTGTTGATGCCGGTGTAGGGTGCAAAGACGCCGTTGGGCAGCCGCACAATGGTGTGCAGGTTGCAGCGTTCCAGCAGTTCCTCTTTAATGCGGGTTTTGACGCCCTCGCCAAAGAGCGAGCCATCGGGCAGCACAATCGCCGCCCGGCCACCGTTTTTCAGCAGGCGCATAATCAGCACCAGAAACAGGTCGGCGGTCTCTTTGGTGCGGAACTTCTGGGGAAAGTTCATCTCCACGCCCGGCTCCTCCATGCCGCCAAAGGGCGGGTTGGTCAAAATAACCTGCACCCGGTCGGCCTCGGTGTAGCTGCTGAGCGGCTTACGGGTGAGGGCGTTGCCGTGGATGATGTCGGGCACTTCAACATCGTGCAAAATCAGGTTGGTGATGGCCAGCGAGTGGGGCAGCGGTTTCTTCTCGATGCCCCGGATGCTGCGCTGAATGATAGCCCGGTCGGAGGTGGTCTGTCTGTGCTGCCGCATATTTTCCAGGGCGCACACCAAAAAGCCACCGGTGCCGCAGGCCGGGTCGAGCACGGTATCGCCCAGCTGTAGGTTGACCATATCGGCCATAAACTGGGTGACGGCGCGGGGCGTGTAATATTCGCCGGCGTTGCCCGCGCTTTGCAGGTCGCGCAGAATCTGCTCGTAGATGTCGTTGAAGGTGTGGCGATCTTTCAAATCGTTGAAATCGATCAGGTTGATTTTGTTGATCACCTGCCGCATCAGGGTGCCCGATTTCATATAGTTGTAGGAGTCGATGAACATCTCGCGCACAATAAAGCCACGAGCGTCGGCATCGGGCGCAAACTCCAGCTCTTTTAGGGTGGGGAAGAGTTGGTTGTTGACCAGGTTGGCCAGCGCATCGCCGGTGATGCCTTCGTCATCGGCGGCCCAGTTGCGCCAGCGCAAATCCTCAGGGATGGGCGAGACGTAGTCCGGCTCCAGTTCGTATTCGTATTCTTTGTCATCGAAGATTTTCAGGAAGAACATCCAGACCAGTTGGGAGATGCGCTGGGCATCGCCATCCACGCCGGCATCCTGGCGCATAATATCCTGAATCGATTTTACGGTGGTGGTGAGGGCCATAAGCCTCCTTTATTTATCGGTGTTTTATCCGGCGATGCGGTAAAGCTCTTGTTCAAGCTGTTTGACGGCGGCGATATATTTGGGCTTGCCGCCAAAGGCTTTGATGATATGAACCGGCGAGCCGACTTGGTCGAACGGCGGCAGCTTTAGAACCGGGGCCAGGGTATCGGGATTGGCGGCCTCTTCCAGAGTGGCGATGCCTTCGCTGGCGTACTTATCCAGCAGGGCGGCCAGCACCTGGCGGGCGGATTCACTGTAGCGGCCAAAGAGGTCTCGCTTTTTCACCTGGTTGGCCCGCTCGCGGCGGGTAAGCGGCGGCTGGTCAAAGGCCACGTGACAGATCAGGTCAAAGGGGTCGATCTCGCCGCCAAACTCCGTTTCCAACTGATCCAGCAGCACCCCTTGCTCTAACAGTTCGGCCATCACCACCTCTTTCCGCTCGGCGGTCTGCCACTTGAGTAAAAATTCATCCAGCGATTGGTAAATGCGGCGCAAGTTGTGCCGGCTGAACGCCTTAAACGACTCCAGCACCAGTTGGCCGTCCGACCCGTAATATTGCACCCGTTCGGCTAAAATTTCAACTTGCACGCCGGCTACATAAAGTTTGGGGCGATCCCCAGGGATTGGGGGTGGCAATGGGAAATCATCGCCGCCGCCATCGCCCAGGCCGTCGGTCGACTCGGGCGGCACGATAGGGTCATCCTCATCCGGCTCGTAAATCTGAATGGGCGGGCCATCGAAATCATCATCCCGAAAGTGGCGGGTCGCGCCCCGAAAATCCATAATGGTGAAGAAACGCTTGTCGAAATCTTCCCGCAGGCGGGTGCCCCGGCCAATAATCTGCTTAAACTCGGTCATCGAGTTGATGATGGTATCCAGCACAATCAGTTTGCAGGTTTGGGCATCGACGCCGGTGGTCAGCAGTTTCGAGGTGGTAACCAGAACCGGGTAAGGCTCCTCGGGGTTGATGAAGTTATCCAGCTCCATCTTGCCGATGGCGTTGTCGCCGGTAATACGCATCACATATCGCTCATTTTGCGAATAGAGGTCACCGTTCTCATCGATCAGCGCCTGGCGCATCCGCTCGGCGTGGTCGATATCGCGGCAAAAGACAATGGTTTTGTCGTTGCGGCTGGTATCCTTCAGATAATCGCTAACGCGGCGGGCCACCTGCCGGGTACGCTCATCGATGACGATGGTGCGGTCGAAGTCGCTGACGTTGTACTCTTCCTCAGGGATTTCGTAGCCGTACTTATCAAGCTGCCCTTCGTCGGGGGTCCAGCCTTGATCGATATCCAGATTGACCCGCACCACCTTGTAGGGAGCCAGAAAGCCGTCCTCGATACCCTGTTTTAGCGAGTAGGTGTAAATCGGCTCGCCAAAATAGTCGATGTTAGAAACCTCGTTTGTCTCTTTGGGGGTGGCGGTTAACCCCACCTGGGTGGCGCTGCCAAAATATGTCAAAATCTCGCGCCAGGCCGAATCGGCGGCGGCGCTGCCCCGGTGGCACTCATCAACCACGACCAGGTCAAAGAAATCGGGCGAAAATTCCCGATAGATATTCTTCCAATCCTCGGTGCCGGACACAGCCTGGTACAGCGCCAGATAGATCTCGTAGGCTTTTTCGATCTGGCGGTTCTGGATTTTGGTCATCACCCCGCCGAAATGTTTGAAATCGTTCAGCCGGGCCTGGTCCACCAGAATATTGCGGTCGGCCAAAAAGAGGATGCGCTTTTTGACCCCGGCCTTCCACAACCGCCAGATGATTTGGGCGGCCACAAAGGTTTTGCCGGTGCCAGTGGCCATCACCAGCAAGATCCGATTTTGGCCCTTGGCGATAGCCTCCACAGTGCGGTTAATGGCAATGCGCTGGTAATAGCGGGGCGTCTTGCCGCCGCGCT
>JAGRBY010000011.1 GCA_020433835.1 Anaerolineae bacterium
GGGGCCTGAGGGCTGGATAGGCGATGCGGCTAACCAACACTTTATGGAAATGGAACAGTTTGTAATCCCAGGCTATAAACGTTTGATCGAGGCCTTGAATGAGGCTGTGGGGGCCATGAAATTCACCCAAAATGAGTTTCATACAGCCGATCAAGAAGGCAGCAAAGCCTTTAAGCAGCTAAATAATACCGGTAATGCTGAAGCGGAGCAAGCTACTCAGCAGGGTGGTGGAGCGCCCAGTTCTATTGAAGGTGGGGGCCAGGGTAGTGGCGGTGGCCCATCGGGTGGTGGTAGTCCCTCAGGTGGCGGTGGGGATCCATCAGGCGGCGGTAGTGGCCAGGGTCAGCAAGGCACCGGTAGTGGTGCCCAGTCAACCGGTAGTGGAGGTTCGCTCGGAACGGGTGGCGGTAGCGATAGTGCCTCTAGTGGCGGGGTTCGCTCCGGCGGTGAAGTTAGTCAAGCGGCTGGTGACGGCAACAACTGGATGGCTGGAGCCGCCGCTATTGTCACGGGGGGAGCTGCTGCGGCAAAGAAGGCGAATGATATGCGGAAGAAAGGTTAGTCGCTATCTAGAAGCGCCTTTGTAGATTTTTATGGCAGTCACTTCAGAAGTGGCTGCCATAGAAATCAAATTATGTTGGTTCGTTTATTACTTAACGGAGGTTTACAATGCGCCATCCTATCTATTTCACCCATATCTTTCTATTAGCACTATTATTGGCTCTCATGCCCATACAATCTGCACACGCCCAGGCTGAGACAGAAATACACTGTTCAATGAATTTCACAGCGCTCGACCGTGACTATGAGCGCAATCAACTGCGCGTCACATGGCTCGTTGATGAAGCGCC
Source organism: Anaerolineae bacterium (assembly GCA_020433835.1). The sequence continues at coordinate 852 of JAGRBY010000011.1, forward strand.
TATCGGGTACGACGTTGTTGCACTTCGCCTGACTCAAGACAGAGATGTAGTACCCGAAGTGGGTACGGGCCTGGACTGGCGCAAATATCCCATGAATGACGGTGAAGCGTATTTGGATGTTACCAATCTCCTTGCCGGCAAAATCATTTTGGATGCTATGCTATTGGATGGTGTTGGTAGACCTTGTAAAGACTCTGACAAAGGTATTTGGCTGGACAAATCAGATGATGAATTTGAATGGCAGCCACCAGTAGTTACGTATGCAATTGAAAACTTTGGGACTGACCATGATCAGGGGCTTATCAGATTTGATATTAATGTCGGAGAACCACGCTACAACGTCATTTATAAGGCCTGGATTGATCAAGATGGCTCAACCATTGGGGCAACTAAAATGGAAGTGATCAACGCTTATCCCGAGCGAGTCGAAATTCCCATTGCCGGCATCAATTTGAGGAAAGTGCCGGAAGCAATCCCGATCAAAATCTATGTAGATGCCTGGTATACGGATAATCTTAAGACCTCGGTTGTGCAAGAGAAAGAGGGTAATATTCCACCTACGCCCCAACTGGGGATTTTGGATAAATTAGGCAAAGTTATCATGGCCGTTTTGAAAAATCAGGCTGCTCTTGCCGGCATCATGTTAACCCTCGGTCTACTGCTTGTCGTAAAAGTTTACAGCAAAAATGAAAAACAACCGCCTAAGATGCCATACGGTAGGCCCCCTAAAAATACTGTCATCAAGGAGCCATTGCCTTTGAGTTCACAGGTTTCCGGCAAATATCCCAGCTTTAGTGTACGTATTCGGCAGGCAACAACGTCAAGTCACGAAAATGTCATTGCTGTCAATGAATTTCCATGCATTTTTGGCCGTAATAAACATCTAGAGCATGGTCAAACCGTAAAAAACAAAGATAACCTTTTTCTCAATATTTTGCACGATGCCAATGTCTCAAGAGAACATTTTGAGATCCGTGAGCGATATAACAAGTTGTATATTGTCAGTCGTAGCACCAATGGAATCATAGTTGATCAAGAAGCTGTTGCCAAAGGGGAACAGGTTCCACTATCACTCGTCAGCCCAACCCTTGTTGAGATTGGCGAGCAGACAAAAATCGAACTAAAACCTGCGTAGGTCTAAGATATTTACCCTGAGTTTATATAAATTTGGTTCATTTATACATATCTTAACCTCATGAGTCTGATTTATAAGGATGCCTATTATGCGCCCACAACTTATCTTTAAAGTCATAGTTTTGTTATGTAGCATTCAACTACTGTGTATCGAAGCCCAATCCGCTTATGCTCAAGAAGGAGTGGAACTGTCTGATGTGCCTGAAGTAACTCACTGCACTTCTACGCCTACTGCCGATTGCCAAATCACCATAACAAGTGATCAATCCTTTGAACCGGCCGTTGACCGATGGCACATTCAACTTGCTGGAGCAGAACCGTTTTCACCGATACATGTTGAAAGTAATGAACTGCCGGCCCGTATTGCCATTGTCGTGGACGGGTCAGATGTTATGCGCCGTGGATTGCTGGGAGAAGTGTACAATTCGCTCAGTAATCTTAAAGAAAAACTGCTTGAGGCCAATCCTCAAATTACCGAGAGCGATTTTGACCAATTATGGTGGTCCATCTTTTTTATCGGTGCTGAGAATGAAAATAGTCTATATACCTGGTGCGGTGACCTGACAGGGAATGCCTTTGATCCGGAATGTAACATATGGCAAAAAGACTCAAATTTATTAGGAAACACGGCATACCAGTTCAGCCAAGATTACACATCAGCTAAGCAGTTAGGTGTCGCGACACCTTTTGTAGACCCGCTGAAAGAAGTAATGGGCTATGTTGTAGATCAGGCTGGGCCAAAACATATCATTTGTTTCTGTGAAGGATTAGATGGGGGAGCGCAGCCAGACCTGGAAGAAACAATTAGTTTAGCGCAAACCAATAACCTTCATATCCATGTCGTACATATGTGGAAAAATAGCCCGGACAAAGATGCGACCGCACCATTAACCCATTTAGCGGAGGCAACAGGCGGAAAGTTTGTTGCAATCGAAGGTGATGTAGCACCTATTTGGCAAGCCATCACGCAGGAACACAGGGCTTATCAATATACACTAACAATTCCCGTACCAGAGCAGTCCACAGAGGTACTCATTAATTACAAGGGTGATGAAGGTAACTGGATCGCTTTGGCAAAAATCCCCTTCCTGTACGAGGGAGAGATTGAAGGCACGGAACCAAATCTCCCTGAATTTGAACAGCCTATTGACTCTGCCGATTTTTTCACGACAGATGAAAATGACGATGTCGTAGTCTCGCAACCGGAAGAAGGGGAGGCAGCCGTTATTACACCACAGCCATTAATAACTGAAGGCTCTGGCTCGGAGTCGACAGCTCAATCGGCTTTTACAGCCCTATTCCCCTTATGGGTATGGGGGGCAACCGTATTCGGTATGATTATAGTCGTAGTAGCGATAGCTTTCGGCGCTTCCAGGTTAAGGAACGGGAAAAAGGAACCTGACTTTGCCCCTGATGATGATGCAACGGAACGTGTTGGGTCAGCAGATTTCTTTCCGCCAACTTCGCTACTTGAGGGCAGAGCAGATGCTACCCAAAGAGCATCCTACGTGCTACCCGTAGCTAAATTAACACTTAAGTATGCCCCAACCGAGAGCAGAAGCTCCCTGGCTTCAGACATAACCCTTTACCCTAATACATTAAAGTGGAGCATTGGGCGAAAAAAGACCTTTCTCTTGAACGAACCCGGGTATACGGACGCCGAACCGATTGAAATTGAAGAAAGTACTATTTCGCGCGTTCATGCCTTGCTCGAATTTAATGTGGATACTGAAGGATTTTTCTTAAAGAGCGATATGGCGCCCAATGGCACCTTTGTTAATCGTGAACAGCTTGAACCCTTGGAACCCTATCCTATACACGCCGGGGATGAGATTCAGTTTGGAAAGATTGCTTATGAATTTGAGATATTAGAAATGGATTTGCAGCAAGCTTTTATTGAATTTATATCCCCAGGCGAAAACAGATCGATCATCAAGGAAGTGGATCATGCTGATGTTGATCAAACTGCCCGATAAACAAATTAACAATACTGCCTGTCTGAACGATCGATAATTCAAGGAGCCTGGATAATGCGTGATCAGCTTACAATGCAGGTATTGTCACCTAGCCGGAAACAGCCTCTCTTTGGTCAGTCTACCCATAAGGGTGCGATAAAGAAACCCAATGAGGATGCATATGGTGCGTTTTCTATTGCCTTTGGAAACGAAGACAGCTATATCTTGGCTGTAGCCGATGGGGTTACCGGCGAATCGGGCGGCCAGCTAGCCAGCCGGTTGGCGATTGATACAATTCACCAAACCTTGCAGGCAAATATTAAAACGCTTCCTACAGCTTTTTCTCATACCGACGTTCAACGTTTACTTGAGCAATCTATTCTTCAAGCGGATAAGCAGATAAAAGATACAGCGAGGTCTCATAACAGCGGTATGAGCACGACGATAGTAGCTGCCTTCATTATGAGAGGGTTTCTTTATGTTGCCCACGTTGGGGACAGCCGCGCCTACCTTTATCGTAATCGTTCACTACATCTCTTAACCAGAGATCACACCTATGCTGAAGAGATGATCCAACAGGGGAAGCTAACACGTAAAGTAGCCGAGCAAAAAGCGAATCGTAATGTGATTACGCGCTATCTGGGACCCGGTCCTGTCCCCGTAGTCGATCTTACATTGATCCCGTTAGAAGACGCACCAGAAAACCAATCGTCAGTAAACTGTATCCGTTTACAACCGGGAGACCGTGTTCTTCTTTGCTCTGATGGCCTAACCAGCAAAGTTACAAAAGAAGAAATCAGCCACATCCTTAGAAAAGAACAAGACCACTTGCAACGTAGCACAGATCAACTCATCAAAAAAGCTTTAGAAAAACAAGAGCCAGACAATATCACAGCTGTTCTCTTCCGTATACCGCATCAAGGAGAGGGGCCGCTATTTAGCCCAGGTTTCCTCTGGCGAGTAGGCTTGTTCCTATTTACGCTTTTATTCATATTCGCCATAAGTCTTTATTTAATACAAGCACCTAAATTAACCGAAACCTCTGCAATTGCGGAAACAAAAAATGTTATGCCATCGTTAACATCACCCACAGCATTTCCAACGCCTACATCTTCGTCAACAGTCACAGCTTCCAGCGTAAACGTATCGATGCAGCCATCTACCGCTACATCTGTCTCAGCAGCATCGCAACCGGATGTCGTGACTACAGTAACGCCCGTGACCCCTGATCCAACAGCTACCGCAACGGCTACCCTAACCCCATCTTTAACATTACCCACTCCGACGATTGCCGGCAGCGAAGATATACCTGATACGCTGGAGCAAGCGGAGTCTTCGTTGCAAAGTAAACAACAGATGTTAGAAATTGATGTCAAAGAAGAAAATGATCAGTACGTCGTGGAATTTATTAACCCGACGTCACCGCCACCTCAGACTGAAGGGGTATGTGTAGAGATTGTGATCTACACCCAAGAATTTGTTAAAGAGCAGAAGCCATCTGAAGGTTTAGGCAAATGTGATAAGGAAAAATCTATTGATAAAGATGCTCTAAAACCTGGCATCAATTATGTATCGCTTTGGCAATATGACCTTTCATCGAAAGAATTCGTGACTATTTTGAGCAATCAGGTAGGCATAAATATAGGTTCACGTGATGGCTCAGGTGATGAGTCATCCTGTATAACGGGGGATATAGACATGGACGCGTGTTTAGATGAATAAATCACAAATTCATGATTAAACTTAGGGAGAAAAGTCACATGAGTAGAATTCAGCAAGAGCAATTGATCGAATTAGGGCCAATCCGGATATCAAAAAATCGACGAACAGTACAAATTAACAAGAAAAAACTATCGCTACCAAATAGAGAGTTTAGAATACTTATTTTGCTGGTCGAGAATTACTATAAAGATGAAGAGTGTGTCAGTTATATGGAATTTGCGAACTTTGTCCTTGACTGGCCGGTAGAGAATAATTGGGCCAGGCTTGACCGTGACGATCAAGTTGCTATTCGTAGTAGCTTTAAAACCTACAAAAATAATCTAACGCGTAAGCTGGAAGATTTTAACCTGGACATTAAGATTGAATCCGTTAAGGGCAAGGGCTATCGCTTTACACCACCGGAGATTTCTGACACAGAACGCGCAGGAAGTGGTCAACGCGCACCGGATGCAATGCTCAGCTATGATGACTCCAGTATAGGCTTCTATCGAAATCTCAAGGAAAGTGCGGCTCAATTTCCGTTGAGTGCCAATACGCACAGGTGGATCATCGGCCGTGATCAAATTAAATGTGACATTTGGATAAATCACGAAAGAGTTTCAGGCATTCACGCCACAATTTTCCAACAGGACGGAGAATGGTTTATCTGCGACACAGGCACCTATGGACAGGGAAGCACCCACGGCACATTAATTCATTCTCAAGAGACTGTATTCAAAGTCGGTATTGGTGCCGAAAATGCTAAACTCCTGCGCAATGGAGACCTGATTCAAATCGCGCCTGCTCTTTTCTATCGCTTTGAAGAATTTCTATTGCCTTAATGTTGCTATCAGTCACATTTGGCTAACTTGTTTCGACAAGACACTACAGAAAATTTGTCTATTAACATTTTTTTTAGTACTATTGGACTTCCATTTGTCCCACATTGAAATCTGTCCAGGAAGACCCCTGTTCCTAACCATCGCAACCGCTCAAACCCACTCACTTTTACTTATCAAGGTTCGTTCAAAAATATAATGATTTAAGCAAAAGCCGAGTTAGCATTGCCTGACTTAAACGGCTAACATAGCTTTTTGGGAGAGGCTATATGGGTCACTATTCTACTCGATGGAGTCTACTTTTCGTCTTGATATTTGCAGTGTCAAGTGTTTGCAGTCTTGTTCAAGGCTTTAGTAGCCTGGCAAACCCCACACCAACGATACAACAAGCCATTCAAGTAGCACAACTGCCGCCGCTACAGACGCCACAACAGACCACTACCTCCGCTCAAACTCCACAGCCGATATCAACCAACCAAACAGATACGCCCGTACCTGAGTCGTCTGCAACTGACGTGGCAGCTAACCAGGCAGTTCCGTTTACAACCCTAACGGCCTTGAGCAGCAGCCCCACCTTGCTGGGACAGCCTACTATTTTTACCGCAACGGTGAGTAGTAGTTCACCTCTTACGTATACCTGGAACTTTGGCGACGGCTCAAATGCCGAAAACGGAACGTCAGTCGTTCATATCTATCCTGCCGCCGAAATTTATACGGCAACGATAACCGCAACGAATAATTTGGAACTAATTACGACAACCTTAATCGTAACCGTTACATCGCCAACCGAGACGCCATCACCGACTCTACCACTAATAGCTCAAGTAACCGGAACCCCCACAACGGATTTGGTGCCGCCATCCGTAGAGCCACCGACAGTAGGCCCAACGGCTCCCCCGACTTCCCCACCACCTAATGATGACGACGATGATGGTAGTGATGGTCCCAAAGTGCCCCGTAGCCCAGGTCAAGATTTGCCGGTTACGCTGGCGTTTCTTCAGCGGGAGTATTTGGCGGACGAAGATGACGGGAGCATAAATGTGACCCTCGAGATTACCATTAGCCCGCCTCGCGCCGATCAGACGGTTGATCCGAATGCCATCATTACGGTTGATTATCTGTTCTCAACGGAGTTGGGTCGGATCGAGCCAATCACTATTGATCTGGCTACCAAAGGTATTCCTACTAAGTTTGATGATTTCTTTGTCGTGACGCACGATTTTTCGTTGGCCATTCCCAACGACAACATTACCAATGAACCCGATGAAAAGGTAGCGCTGGCTTTAATCAACCCGAATCCAAGGGAGGTTCATCTGCACCAAAACCCAAACCGGCGAGCCGCGGTAGTAACGATCACAGATGACGATCCGCCCCCGAAAGTCCAATTTGGACAGCCGGCCTACACGATTAGTGAGAATATTGAAACAGGACAGGCCGTAATCGATGTCAATCTAAGCGCCCGCTCGGCGGTGCCGGTCACAGTAGATTACACAACAATAACAATAACTGGAACTGGCGCAGCAACGGCCGGTAGCGATTACGAGCTTACAACCGGGACTGTAACTTTTGAACCACTTGATGTCTCTGAACTTTTCACAATTCCTATAATTAGCAGCAATGTTTTTACCATTGATCTCGAAGGAGTCGAGACTGTTCCCTTAACCTTAACCAATGCGATCAGTGCCGAATTTGGCATAACTGGGACAGCAACGTTGAGTATCGAAGATTGTACCTTGCCCGACGCAATTGCTGCGGCTAATAATGATACTGCGACCGGTGGCTGTCCGGCTGGCAATGATGCTGATACGATTACGCTTGTGAACGGACGTACTTACCCCTTAAGTACGATACATAATAACACTGATGGTTCCAACGGACTGCCATCGATCACAAGTAGTATTACTATTGAAGGTAATAATTCAATTATTGAACGTAGCGGGGTTTCTCGGTTTCGCAACTTTCATATAGGCAGCACCGGAACACTTACATTAACCAAAGTAACGATTCGTAATGGGGATGTTAATAATAGAGGTGGTGCTATCCTTAATCGAGGTACACTAACAGTTGATAATAGTATTATAGAAAATAATCGTGCCGATAATAACGGTGGTGGTATTGCACAATTAGACAGTGGTGTATTGACAGTCATTAACAGTTCTATCATCAATAATACAGCGGGTGGGAATGGAGGCGGTATTGATCAATTTAGTATTGGTTTTGATGGAACAATAACTATTATCGATAGTATTATTAGAGGAAATACAGCAACCCTTGACGGCGGTGGTATAGGTACTGCGGGGGGAAGGAATACTATCAGTAATACATCCATAGCAAGTAACACAGCTATGGATGACGGTGGTGGCATCTACTACCCTGGTGGGGGTAACATGTCGGTTATTAATACGGCTATCATTAACAACGACTCGGTTAATTTTGGTGGTGGCATTGTTAATTTTGGTTCGGCGAAAATCACTAATAGTACCATTAGTGGCAATAAAAATGAAAACGAAGGAGGTGGAGGCATTTATAGCAATCAAGGTACTCTGACAATTATCAATGCCACGATTAGTAACAACGAAACGATTTCTGGAGTTGGTGGAGGAGTCCGAATTTCTAGTGATGATAATAGCACCGTAATCTTACAGAATACTATTTTAGCAAATAACAATGCAAACGCCGGCACTGGTCCTGATTGCTTCACCGATGATCCAACTCATCCCCTGACATCTCAAAGGTTTAATCTGATAGAAAACACCACTAATTGTACTATTATTGGGACTAATACCTACACATCAACCGATCCTGCACTTGAGCCATTGAGTCTTAATTCTCCTGGTACGACAGAGACACATGCTCTCCAAGGTAGTAGCCCAGCTATCGATGCGGGGGACGATACGGTTTGTCCGGCTACGGACCAGCGAGGCGTAGCTCGGCCCAAGGAAGTTAGATGTGATATCGGAGCATATGAATACTCTCCTGGTATTTTGTTGCGTTTACCTCCTGTCATTAAGTCGGCATCCGAGGAAAAACATTCCAAATAGGCAAAGTTGGAAACTCCTTATGCATAAAGGGTAGTCCTGCTACGCCGATAGCTCCCTTTAGAACGTTAGATTGAGAAAATAAATCTGCTAAGGTAACAGGGTATTTTCCACGTCATGTTTTATAAAATTGAAAAGGGCCGCAAGTGTTGTTAACACCAAGCAGATATTATTACCTTACCAAAGTGAGTTTTGTAATGCGACGTATTTTGCTTTCGCTATTTGTAACCTGTCTATGGCTGCTGGTCACAATAGGCCCAATTCTAATTTGGTCAGAAAAGCCAGCCCTGGCCCAAACCTGCGAGACATTCACGGAGCGTAAGGCGGCATTCCAGAGGATGGCTAACCGGCGAGCGAATAATTCGGCAGATGTTTCTCCAGCGGACTATCGGGCTGCGGCCTTGGCTTATATTAGCAGTGCGGACGATTGTTACCAAGCCACCCTTGCATCCAATCCGGCTACCCTGACCCAAACGGTAATAATCGATCAGGGACCGTTGTATCCACCGGGAACTGCCGGCGAAATCAACGGGCAATTTGTCATTACTGATACAAAGTGGCCCGGTGAAATCATTGATCCGGCTAATCCACCGCAATCACCAGGCGGAATTGTCACCTATAGCTTCATGACCGATACTGTCAGCCTAACGCACGAATGGCCGGGCATTACCAATACCCATGTTTCTAGCCTGGTGTCCTCGGCAGGTTGTGATGCAATTGAAGAAATCGAAACGGCTTTTCGAGCCTGGGAAGCAGTGGCTGATATTCAATTTCAGCAAGTCACGGACAGTGGTCTCCCTGGAAATCATCCGAATGCAAAAGGAGTGACAGGTGATATCCGAATTGGTGCCCATACGATCTTCGGCATCCCAAATCCGTTAGCCCATGCCAATATACCACCCATCTCCTCGAATGATCCCAACACAATTGCTGGAGATATTCATTTTAATACGGCCATCAAAAATTGGGCCTGTGATCCCCTTGATGGTTTTGACATCGGTCTGGTCGCACTACATGAAATCGGGCATGCTATTGGTCTAGCCCATGAAGGGCCGAAAATCGCGGTTATGAATGCACCTTATAATGATGCGTTGATCGGCTTGCAGCCGGATGACATTAATGGCGCTATCGCTATTTATGGTGAAGCAGCTGCGGCGGCAGTCTCTACCGCTTGTGCTCTTCCTGTTTTTAGCAATGACGGCTATCTTGGTACAGGTGATTGGGAATCCTCTAATAACTGGGAACAAGAGACGAACGGGATCTCTTCATATTTATTAGCCAGTAGCAACACACCCATTTCTTCGACGGTCCATTTAGTTAGTCGCGAGTTGGACACAACTAGCTTGAGAACACTTTATTTTCGTCATCGATTCAACACAGAACAAGATACCAGCACTTTTTTTGACGGCGGCAGGGTCGAGATTAAAGTAGGCGCTTCAAACGATTGGCAACCCATAGATAGAGCTGCCTTTATTAAAAATGGGTACAACGCTAAAATTGCCCCGATTTTGAACAGCTCACTCGCCAATCAGGAGGTTTTTGCCGGAAACAGCGATGGTTTTTTAGAGTCGGTTATTGACTTAACGAACCTTGTTCACGGCAGCAACACATTCCAATTCCGTTTTACCTTCGCCACTGATACCGTAAATCGGAACCCTCCTCTGCCCAATGAAGGATGGAGTATTGATGCAGTAAAAGTTTGCAAGCGAATATATTTTTTTCCCCTTCTCTTGAAGAACGGTTTAGGCTAAGGCGGGGTAAACGTTACGATCTCTTGCTATTTGACAGCTAATTCTTTGGACTTGTTGGTTTAGGGTACTAGCGGACACTCGGATGTGTTGAAATACTGTAGACATTCTTCTTGGCTCAAAGTAGATCGAGTTAGACGCGTAGCAGACAGATTCCATAATTCTTCAAAATTTAACAAATACACGCGCGGAAAGCTCTCAACACTGGCGGTAGCCAGACGCAACCCATTGGGGTTAAGCGATACACTGTTGACGTCGCTGGCATGCTCAAAAGTATTTAAAAGTTTATCGGAGGTAGCCTCCCAGACTCGGGCTGTATTGTCCCAACTGGCTGTAGCAATGCGATTTCCGTTCGCGTCGAATGTGATTTCTCTGACCCATTTCGTATGGCCGGAGAGGTTTCGGATTTCCTCACCGGTTGTCACATCCCAGATTTTTGCTAACCCTTCTACGCCCGCTGTTGCCAAATAAGCGCCATCGGGGCTGAAAGCGACGCTGCTGACTGTATCGGGATGCTCAAGCTCAAATAGTTCGGCCCCGGTGATTGCATTCCAAACCCGCACGGTTTCATCAAAGCTCGCCGTAGCCAGATAGGCACCATCCGGGCTAAAGGCAACATCATTTACCCAGTGGTCATGCCCGGTCAGAGTCAATATCTCCTCACCAGTCACGGCATCCCATATTTTGGCCGTCTCATCGTAGCTGGCCGTAGCCAGACGTGTTCCGTCAGGGCTAAAAGCCACCCCATAAACCCAATCCGAGTGACCAGTGAGCGTAAGAATATTTTGTCCCGATAATGTCTCCCAAATTCTGGCTGTGTTATCTTGACTGGCCGTCGCTAGCCGGGTTCCATCCTCATTAAAGGCAACCCGTCTAATCATAGCCTTGTGGCCGGTCAAGGTCAGCAGTAATTCTCCGGACTCAACATCCCATATTTTGGCCGTGTGATCTTGGCTCGCCGTGGCCAGGCGAGTACCGTCCCGGCTGAAGGCAACATGGTTGATGATGTCACTATGGCTAGCCGCATCCCAAACCTTAATTTGCCCATCCCAGCCCGCTGTGACCAGGCGAGTACCATCCGGACTAAAAGCAACCGCTTTTATGGCGTCGGTATGACCGGCAAAGACTAGCAGTATCTGACCTGTTTCGGCGTTGCCCTCTTTTGCCGTTCCTTCAGCATTGACCCACGCTAGACGAGTCCCATCCGGACTGAAAGAGACAGCATGCACCTCGCTATCTTCTTTAATAAGAGGCAAAGAAAATTCTTCACCCGTAGCCACATTCCAAGACCTTACTTTTCCATCCTGGCTGGTGCTGACCAAACGTTGTCCATCAGGGCTGAAGGTTACACAGTTAACCCGACTACCGTGTTCCAAACTGTGTAAAAGGTTCCCAGAAGGAAACTGCCAAATTTTAACCGAGCCATCCCAACTTGCGGTAGCCAGGTACTCACCGTCTGGGCTAAAGTCGACGCTTGTAACTGTATCATGGTGCCCCATTAGAGTGAGCAACTCTTGGTCAGTAGATGCGCCCTTGTCAAGCGCTGTCGAGATATCCCAGACTTTGGTCGTATTATCGAAACTGGTGCTTGCCAGATAGTTACCGTCCGGACTAAACGCAACATCCCATACAGTTTTGGTATGACCTGATAGCGTAAGTACCTCCTCAGCCGTCGCCGTATTCCAGAGCTTGATGGTTTTATCGACGCTGGTTGTGGCTAGATATGTCCCATCGGGGCTAAAAGCAACGCCCCACACCTGGTTAGTGTGACCGGTAAGCGTCAGAACAGCTTGCCCAGACAGAACATCCCATACCTTTGCTGTACCATCATAGCTAGCTGTAGCCAGCCGTTTACCTTCAGGGCTAAAAGTTACATCCCAAATTGTGTCCGCATGTCCGGTGAGCGTTAATCTGATCCGAGAGGCCTGCACCGCTCGTTGGAGCGCTTGTTCAGCCTCGGGCGTTCTGCTTGTAGTAATCGCATGACGAGCCAGCAGGATGCTGCGTTCCGGATCCACCTCTAAATTGGCGATAGCTGCCTCGGCCAGCCTAAGAGACATTTCCCGCTTAGATTGTACCCAGATCATAACACCACTTACTACTGCTAGTACCGTTAATACAACTGCGATGGCCAATGCCACCAAAGCCCAGTTCTTGGCTTTAGTTTGGGCTTCAGCCCGGTGATGCTCTGACTCTGCCCGCTGGCGTTGTTCTTCTTTTAAGTCGCGCTCCTGTTCTAAGAGAGTTTGCCGTTGCTCTATCTCTCGCTGGAGACGCTCTCGTTCTTCTCGGGCCGCTCGTTCTCGTTCAGCGATACTGGCATCTAAAAATCCCTGTTCTTGGACACCGATGTTGATGTTCAGTTTGTCTGCCCACTCCTCAGTTTTAGCTAACTGTACACCACGAAAAAGATAAGCTTCATCTTTTTCGTTGTTCCCCCACGTTTCGGCCGCTTCAATCAACTTATCACGTATCAGGATTGCCTCTCGATTTTCCTCAATCCACATCTTAAGTCGAAACCAATGCTTGATAAGCGCTTCATGGGCCATCTCTACCCAAATTTCACTGCTGGTGGCTATCCCGTTCTTTGGGTTAATTTCACCACGTGGATTAATGACCGTCAACAGCCTAGACTTTTCGTCGGCCAAAGCCTGAGTAACAGCCCACACCTCGTCAGGCGTATCACCTAAGTTTAATAACTCTTGTAACCGAGCAGGTCGCTTATTGAACTCATTTCCCTCGCCAGTTCTAACAAGTTTCAGGAAGATGTGGCGGCATAGTGCCTGCTGTGAGTCCGGCAAATTACTATATACGGTATTGGCCTGTTTCTCCAAGGCCCCGGCCCAACCGCCAATCTTGTCATAAGCCTCACGCGTAATGAGCCGTTTATTTTGGGGCTGGTATTTTTCTCGGCGTGTCTTATAGGCATCTTGCTGTCGCAACTGCGTGTCCCACAACAACATGAGAGCATGCTGTAATAACGGCAGCGAGCCAGGCTGATCGAAAACCCCTTGCACCATCTTTTCGACTAAACCATCTTCAAAGACACAGCCGGCCTGGCCAGCAGGCCGCTCAATCGCATGGCGTAGCTGCTTCTCATTTAAAGGAGACACGATCATGTGATGGTCCGGCAAGGCCTGGGCAAATGCTTCGTACGTGGCAAACCGGTCGTAAAAATCACCACGCAAAGTAAAGAGGATAATCGTCCGGCCTCGTTCTATCTGGGCAGCATAAAAAAGATTAGCCAGGAAGGCATGCCGACGCTCGACATCCGTTTCTAACGAGAAAACTTCTTCAAATTGGTCGATAAATACCAAAACCTGGTGCGATACGGGAGTCTGGGCTAGTACCTCTTCAATAATAAAATGCAGGGTTCGTTCATCATCTATGAAATCACTGATCGGGCGGTCAACCTTGGAGAAGCGTGGATGAGACTTAAATGACCTCTGTAAACTTTCCAGCACATTGTCCCCGGGCCGACAAATGATCACGGGCCAGTGTTCACTACCTTCAATACGACCTTGGCGCAGGCTGCCGATAATTCCGGCTCGAGCCAAAGAGGATTTACCGCTACCTGAAGCCCCAATCAGAGCCAGCAGACGTACAGTTAAATTTCGCTGGGAGCGCTGCCCACGGTCGGGATTGATCATTTCCCTCAATTTTTTCAAAAGAGTAGTTGTCACCTCTTCACGCCCAAAGAAATAAGGCGCATGCTCTACATCGAAAACTTGGAGACCTCGGTATGGACTGGGTGGCAACCACTCTCCTAACTCATTCTTGATGAGGCCGGTTAGAGTTGCGGCCGCGATAAAAGCACCCCGTTTAGTAATCTTGATTCGCTCCTTGAATTTGAGCGTACTCAACAGATAAATAATGAGACCATTGTAATATTCATTATAATCTTCAAAGTTGTAAAGATAGCGTTGAGCGCTCTTGCGGATTATTCTCAAGATTTCAAACGGTTTAACCAAATTCTCTTCTCGTGGATTCTCCTTGAGTTGAGCCGCACCGGCATAGAATGTTACCCAATGGAGCTGCTGATAGAAGGTTTTGATTGTAGATACTTCTAGGTCAATGGAGGGCTGGTCTATTACGTCGAGTAGGATTTTGAGTACTACGTCAGTTTCCAAACGTAAAAAATCATGAAGGGCGTAATCCGCACGGGCTTCTGAATAATCGATTATATTAACGTCGCCGGTATCCACATCAACCAGCACATTGCCCAAATTCATATCGCCATGAATTTTAGCCCACTTAATATTGTACCGCTCGTCATTTAGATAATGTGACAACTGTTCGAGTGGATTGTGCAGAATTGTCCCATCTAATAACGTTACCTGGGGGCCTGTTAAATCGATAGATTGGTCGAAAGCAGTCTCAATTTCTCTCTGAAAGTGAATGGCGCGAGTACGAACGATTCTGCCTTCAATGGGAGGCATTACTTTTCCGTAACCAGGAACAAGCTGGGTATCAACAGGTTGTATTCGTATTTGATAGGTGTTCGCCGGTTTATCTTCATTTTCTTCTTGTACCTTAGAGACATTGAGCGTTACATTCTGATTTTTGTGGTCGCTTTTGACCACCTGGAAACCCTCAACTCGAACATATGTATCTGGCCGCAGAGAAGTATCGGGAGTATTGGGATCGATTACCAGGGATGTCACGCCGGGAGGTGGCGATTCCTGAGCGATTAAGAGGTTGAGCGGCAGCAGTAAATCGTAACAGAGGCGCATATCATGTTGTCCACGCACTTCATTATGACGCACCATGCTCTCGAGTACTTTCATTAAGCGGTCTAGAGTATAGCGGATATCATCCAGGCTACGGGTTTTAAAGTACTCTTCCAGACGGACTACTTTAAAGACGCCGCTACCGGATAATGGATAACTCAACCCTCCTAAATTATCAATAGAGATGGGTTCACCTTGAACCCCAAGCGTATTAGGTAAGGTTCCTTTAAGAGTTTTATCAAAAGCCTGCCACTCTCGGTCAATAGTATCCTTTGGTCCTAATTTTACTACGACAGGCTGTTTGGCACCGGGAACTGGGATGACCTGAAGCACCCGGGCCCCGCCAAAGCCACCCGAAAACTCCCCACTGATGACCAGGCGAGTAAATTTAGCGAACATATCCTTGAGTATCTGTTCTTCAGGGGCAGAAAGAGGAATATTTTTTACATTATCGATGAATAGTCCCATCGGCATCTCCTTGTAGATCGGTCAAGTCATCTAAATCCAACGCGTAAAAACAATTACAGCGGCCGAATTGCTTGCTGCAATTCGCTTATGAGATTGGGATGACCGGCAATGATGGGTTCCGGAGCTAATTCACCATCCAAAAGCTCCAGATAATCGATGGGGCGGCCGGAAAGATAGCGCAACGTGCCGCCGGCTTCCTCTAAAATAGCTGCGCCGGCAACCAAATCCCACAAGCGAGCCTTTGGAATCAACGCAGCAGCGGCGGCACCTCGGGCAGTATAGACCAAACTGGCTCCCACACTACCTAAAGCGCGCATTCCAGGTACGTCCAAGTGAAATTTTCGATGGGTGCTGGCCGAGACAGCCAAAAAATCATTGGGACCCCAAACTGACTTTAGCTGTGGTGGGGGAACCGTTTCACCTATTAGATGGCTATCAGGTTCACGTGTATACGTCATATCGTCGAGCAAGGGCATATAAAAACATCCAAAGTACGGTTTACCTTGCCGAAGTAACCCCACCGAAATCCCCCACCCCGGCAGCCCTTGCGAAAAAACAGCCGTACCATCGAGCGGATCAACAGCCCAAATATTCGGTCGGGATGGGTCGATAGGTTTTTGTTGGCTTTCTTCACCCACAATCTGATCGTCAGGATACAGATCACTTATGTGGTCGATAAGATAACGCTCAATCTCAATATCAGCCTGAGTAATCAGCGTTTGATTAGACTTATAACGGACCTCAGAGCGTTTGAAGTAATGGAGCGCTATCTTTCCGGCTTGCCGTATCCAGGACAAAACAGGTGATGCGGTTTGGTCATTACATTGCTGATTGAAGTAGGTGTACTGCATGATAACCTCTTGTTCTTGTGGTTTTATTCTTTACCAGTAGTTTATCCTGTTTTTGTCGAGAAATCCTGAGGAAATTTTGAGGATGGATTGAGTAAGAAGTAAGTAAGTAGTTTGCTATACTGGGAATGTATAATCAAATAGAGGCTACTCTTAGCCGGGTCGTCCCTCCGGGAAGAATCGGTATCCTCCCTGCGGTTTGCCACGCCAATTGATGATATAGCAGGGTTCGCCGGGGTTCGGTTCAATTTTTAGACGCAACTGACGAATCATTTGAAAGAGAGCGGTATCGTCAACCCCTGCATAATTTTCCACATCAGACCAGCAGTTGGCAATGATTTCATCCTTCGTATGTTTTTTATAAGGCTTTCTTATCAAAAAATCGAGAGCATTATATTCAAGAGGGGTTAAGTCTTTTAGCCGCTTTGCTCCTTGGAAAATTTCATCGTGTTCGCTCTTCCAGATCCGACCTCGACTTTGCCCGCCCATGTCAGCAACATAGCGTTCTAATAGCTCGCCAGACACATACCAGGCTCGCTCGATTGATGTGCATAGACCCTTCGTTTCTAACCGCTTCAAAACCCGGTACTGTTGTGCGTTTAAAGCTTCCACGGCCTCTTTGAAAGATTTTGCCTGCGGGTTTGAGGTGCCCATTCGGAGGTGAAATTTATGGACATCAGATAGTGCAAGTTGTTCTTCCTGAGAAAGCGCATACCATATCTTGGCTAACCTATGTTGAATAGTAGGGTTAACCAAAAGGGACTCAAGCCATTCATCCATAGCAGGACGATCTGACTCGGTAAGCCACCATTGGCAAACGGCCTTTAGTAGTGCTGGAAAGTGGCCTGTGAGAGTCAGGAATTTCGTTATCGCCTCATCAGTTGGGGATACCGTCGCCGCATAAGTTTCTTGAAACACTAATTGGCGCGCATCACTTTCCGCCATGGCCCCAACCCAACAAATACGACTATCCAAAATTTCGTACATGTTTCCCAGAATACTGGGATCAGGCAAATAGGTCACCTGCTGAGGCATGCCGACAATATAACAGAGACTGTCTTTGAAATTGTCGCGCAGCGCTCGCAAGGCATTAATCATCTGGATAGTAGCATTATGACAAAAATCTTCAAAACGATTTAAGACTAAGACCACCTGCACCTGATGCCTCTGGCACAATTTCAAAACATCGTAAACCGCACTCTGTGAAACAAAAAAATCTTGTTCCCGTTGATGTTGTTCGTAAAGCGCGGTCACAGACGACTGTAATTCTGAGGGAAAAAGGTCGGTAACACGAGCAAAAGCACGTAAAATAATACGATAGAAGGCAGAGAATTCATTGACGAGCAGGTCATTTAGCTCAACCGGTACAACTACAAATGACTGCGCTTGTTCAGGTAAATGGCTTCGAACGATTTCGGGCCGGTGGCAAAAAAAGCTCAACAAATTTGAACGACCACAACCCGGTAAGCCTACCACAGTGCCACTTTCACCGGCCAGAATCCAATTGGCCAAAAGCTTAATCTCTTTGGTGCGGTAGGTATCTTCATAAATTCGTAAAGATCGTATTGCTGCCAATATATTTACCTCCCAAAATATCTCGTCTCGTATTCTAACATCAACCTCTTAACAATTCAAGCATTTTTGGCCTCAATCAGTATCAACTTAACAAATCGTTATCGTACACTTAGTAAAACCTCACCAATGTTCTTGTAAACTCAATGCTATCGCCCTTGCCAATTACGTAAGCCAGGTACAGTATCGATCTGTTATGATCTACCAGATCGTGATGGCCCAGGAGGGAGCGATGGCCGAAGAGACCAGCTGTAAGGCAACGAAAGCAATTATTCAATATATGTTACGGTCCCTTAGCAAATTGTTCTACGAACTGCGTAAGCTCTACACTGTTTAAATCGGAGAGCGGTTTCACTGTAAATCCTTCATCGTGGTTCATATTCCAAGTTTAAACAACTCATAATTCAAGCGCATCAGCACATCCTGATCCACATAAAGCTGGTTGTGGTTTTGATGGACTGGATGAATCTCGGCCCCCTCCAAAATGGCGCTTTGGATGGGTACAGCACCATCGCCCTCTGAGGTCGAAACCATTTCTACATGCTGCCAGCGTCCCTGCTTGTCTCGTTTAATATTCAGCCTGGTGATCGTTGGCGTGCCATATCCAAAGACACAAGTCGTCGGGATGGTGGCTTGGCGGTTTAAGGCCTGAAAAAAATCGGCACCGGCTGCCAAGAAGGGCTGCCTATCTGGAGGCAGCCAATTGCCATCTTCATAGGGAAAAAGCGGTTGGTTATGTTGATCAAAGAGGGTGGGGTAGATGGGCAACATCTGGTATACCACCGGTAATGAGGTAAAAAGATCCATCATTTTTTGCCCTAATGAACCACTAATAGCGGCCACAAAAGTATGGAAGCGGCTGAGGTTATCGGGCAGAATCATGAACAAGGCCCCAGGGAAGCCATAGTGTGGTCCGCCCATCAGGAACAACTTTTTAACCCGCCGGTCTCCACCCAAACAGTCCACATAGTAACGGCTGACCAAACAACCCAGACTATGGGCAATGATAACCGGCGGCGTCGCCGGTTGCCACTGCTCGACTGTTTCGGCCAACTTCTGGGCTGCGTGGCGGATATCATCCCGCCAGTCATAGGCAAATTCAAGCAGGTCTTGGCCTCGGGTGTAACCGAGAGCCTCTTGCAGATAGTCGCCAATCCGGCTGTAGGACTCCACCTGAACAACTTTTGGTATGACTACCACGTCGCTCACAATCCCTCTCGCCTCAAGCGGGTTATTCGGAGAAAATTCAAACTTTTCAGGATGGGTCAGAAGAGTATGTACATTGGGCCAGATTTGCTCTGAGCCTCGCCACAAGGCTGAGCCAAAGTTACCGGGGACGACAATGACCGGAGATCGCACTGTTTGGGGGGCCAACGCGGGTGGTTCGACCGGGGTAACATCCTTAAAGATGATCTGAGCGTGGCCAATATTCAAGGTGTCGGTATGGTGCAGGGTGTGCCCCTCGATCTGTTGTCGCCCCAGAAAGGTGCCGTTGGCGCTGCCCAGATCCCGGATGATGAAAGCCGCCCCATCTCGCTCGATGCGGGCATGGTGACGGGACACTTTGGCGTGGTCAAGTACGATGTCATTGTCTTCACTGCGCCCCAGGCTCCAACTGTCTTGCGCTTGCAGACGATGCACCCATGTTTGGGTAGGCGTGTGGATGACTAAGTGCGGAACACGTAGCAGCCGGTCTCGCAGGAAGTCTGGCTGGCCGGTTGGTCCGGTGGTCTCCGGCCCTTGGGCGATCTCATCGAGAAACTGATGCAGCAATTGCCGATCTGACGTTCCCGCCCGGGCTCGTTTGGGGCGATTGGCTGGGGATGCTGCCTCGAAACGTAGGTTACTGCGGCCCAACCGAATCAGGCAGCCTGACTGGAGCGTTACCCGTTCAATCCGCTCCTCCTCGACAAAGGTTCCGTTACCCGAGCCGACATCAATCAAGACACAACCCTGGTCACTGCACTCCAGCCGAGCATGCAAACGTGACACCTTTGGGTCGACTAGCACAATATCATTGCTCTCATCCCGACCCAGCGTTAATTCAGAGACCGTCAAGGGGAAGACCTGCTCGGTGCCATCCGAAGTTATCAGGATTAAACGACCATAATTTGACATCATAAACACCTACGAAAATCAAATTGTAACATATCGGTCGATGAAAAAACAAACAGACGATTGTTTTATGCAATTTGTATCTGATCCAGGCAGGTTCGTAACTGACCGGCAAGAACCTGCACCTGGGGCTTTTTCATAAGATTGAGATGGTGACCAGGCACACTATGCACTACGACCCCTTGCTCGGCCAATTTGTTCCAACCCAGTGTCTGACTTGGATCATCTGGTCCCAACGATCTTTGAACCCGAAAAAGTGTGACCTGACCGAGATAGGGCTGTGGCTCATAGTTAGCCATCGCTTGCAGGCCAACCCTTAAAATATTGAAAATCCGGCGTGCGGTTGAGCGCGTCGAAGCCAACGAAAAGACCTCTTTCGCCATAGTCTGGCTCAGCCGCCAGCCGTTAACCGGGCGACCGGAGCTGGTTTCGTCTGTTGGGTCAGACGACCCGTTGGTAAAGTTCTGATGAAATGAGGCTTTGAGTTGAAAATAGTCATAGACGTAGGGCCAGACATAGGGTCCGGCTTCGGTCACCAGGAATTTGCCAAAGGCCGCGCGGCCCATGTTCTGTGTATCTATCGGTGCAGGAACATCAAACAAGGCCAGTGAGGCCACCGCTTCGCCTGCCTGCTGAAGCTGCTGGGCCATCTCAAAGGCAATCAGGCCCCCCATAGACCAGCCACCCAAGAGGTAGGGCGGGCCTGGCTGAACCTGGCGCAGGGCCGTTAGATAATGGCCGGCCATCTCTTCAATTGAGGTGTGCGGCTGCTGATACAACCCCACTGCCTGGAAGCCATAGAAGGGTTGATCCGGCCCCATTTCAGCAGCCAATTCATAATAGGGATACACCATTCCAGCCCAGGGATGAACACAAAAGAAGGGGGGGCGCGTTCCCGTTGATCGAATTGGTACCAGGCAGTTTGAGGCCAGATTCGACTTGTCCTTTTTATCTTTATGTATTTCAAGGCGCGTTTCTACCGGAATATGAGCCAGAGCCGCCTTGTTTGGCTCCCGTGAAAAAGGGGTTGGGGAAATATCAGGAGTGATACTTGCCCCATATTCTTGATCGATATGTCTGGTTAGAGCATGGATAGTTGGATAGTTGAACAGGGTTTCGGTTTGCAGCCGAATCCCAAGTGCCCGATTGATGCCATTGATTAGCTTAATGCCCATAATCGAGTCAATACCGTACTCAGCCAGCGCGCGGTTCGGATCGAGCCGATCAACGGCCACTCCGGTCGAAACCATCACCTGCTCGAAAACCTTTTGTTCGATATAGCTTTCCGCCGCCCCGGCAGGCCGGCTGTTATCCTCAATTTCCGTCTTTGGCGTTGGTTTATGCACCGGTTTTGAGGATAGCAGACCTCGCGCTTTTGACGCATCGTCTCCCTCACGCCGGGCTACGATCACCCCCTGAGCCTGCTTATGATTATCCAGCGGTGATAGATCGAAAATGTTGATGTCCGTAAAACCCACTTCTTCCAGCAGCCGCTGCCACTGCCCAAAACTGAGAAGGGGCGTATGCTTGATCCGCCTCTCTTCATCTTCAAACAACCACCAGCCATCTAACAAACCGGCAGTTAAACAACTAAAGGTACTGAACAGAGTGACTTCATTTAGCACAAGCAATCCACCGGGCTTAAGCAAGGCTTTGAGATTTTGCAGGCTGTGCTGAATATTTTTGGTAGCATGGACCACATTCGCACCCACAATAAGATCGGCCTGGCCCAGATCATAGCCCTGGCGCTCAGGTTTTGTTTCGATGTCCAGCAGACCAAACTTCAGCCAGGGATAGCGGACGCCGAACCGGGTTTGACCATAGTTGGTAAATCCTTGCGAAATGTCGGTGTAGTGATATTCAAGGCTGTCGCCGTAGAGCTTAATAGCCTCTAGTACAAAGCCGGTGGTGCTGCCTGTCCCGGCCCCAATTTCAACGATGTTTATTTTCTGGCCAGCCGGCAGGGGGGGTTGGCGTTGTTCGATATCGCGCTTAACAGACAATGCAACCAACCGATTGAAATAATCCGATACGGCTGTGCCCTTGTAAAGCCCTTCCATCAAGGTTGGCGAACCATTGGGAAACAAAATATCCGTGGCTGGTATCTGGCCCTGCACAATGTCCGGCAGCGATTGCGTACAGGTCTGGAGGAGAGTCAGGTAGAGCCGCAAGGTGGGATAGTCTTCTTGAAACCCTTCCTGTCGCTGTAGAACTGTTTGTAAGGCCTGCTGTATTTCCGGCTGCCCCAATCGGGCTGTGGTCTGGATTTTAGTTTTAATAAAGTTGATGTAGCCGCTTTGTTCCAGGAGGCTCATAAAGGCGTCAAAGAGCCGCCGATATTTGGGCAGAAAGTTCAGTTGCTGGATCAAATCCTGCCGGTGATAATGCTCACCGGCCTTTTGAAACACGCCCATCCGTTGAAATACCTGTAGCAGAGACAGTTGGGCCAGACTTTCCAGGGCCTCAAAGCCATCTAATTCATGTTTCAATGCCTGTTCATCAGGTGATAGGGCGCTGGATAGTGAGGCAATCCCTTGAACCGTTTCCGGCTGTTTGACACCCTCATCCTTTACTTCTGACACCCAATGTCGCTCTCTGGCGAAGGGGTAGGTGGGTAATGACATCCGGTGAGGAAGGGAGTGGGGATATAATAACCGCCAGTTAACATCGACGCCCGATACCCACAGTTGGGCAAGTTTATGGAGTTCTTTATTCTTAATGATAATTTCGATAAAGGCCCGACCTGCTTCACCCTCAATTAAAAGATTTGATTGGAGTGGGGTTGCCCTTGTATTGCCCCGATATAGAGGCTCAAATGGAGAGGCGTTCTGTTCAATCTGTCGTAACCGCTCTATCAATTCTTCGATGCGGGTTACCACAAAGGCCAGCCGCGCTTCCATCGCCTCTCGACCCACTTGCAAGGTGTAGACAAGACTGGCCAAAGAAAGTTCCGCTGGGGGGGGCGCTTGACGGTTGGACTCGCTTTTTGGTTTAAGTCCGGTCAGATGCTGCGCCACATCCGCCACCGAACTCTGTGCGGAGAAGAGTGTTATCGGCAACTCACAATGATACCGCTCCTCGGCCATCATTTTCATGCGGCTTAGCTGCACCGCATCGAGGCCATGCCCCGCGAAGGGCTGCTCGATCTCGATGTCAGTGGAATCAACCCCCAGAATTTCTGAGACCATTGCTTGCACCATTTGTTGAATAGCCAAAAACGGCTCCATTCTACCGATAGTTTGCTTAGCCGGAACCGAAGATGACGCCTGCTCTAAATAGACCAGTAACTTTTGAATATATTCTTTGAGACGCTCCTCATTCCGGGCCGACAGTACAAAAAGATAAGGTTCAGGGTCAATAGATGAAGAATAAAATTCTTTCCCCTCATCCCTTCGACTCTGTTCAGGGCAAGCCCTTAACACTGGAGCTTCTTCAATAACCAGATGTGCATTTGTGCCACTATAACCCAATGAACTCACTGCCGCTCGACGGGGGCCGCTCTCTGACGGCCACGCTTTTAGGTCTGTATTGACATAGAACGGACTCTCCGCGAAATCGATATGTTCGTTGGGTACATCAAAATGAAGTGAAGGCGGCAACTTTTTATGTTTCAATGCCAGTAAAACTTTAATCACCCCGGCTACACCCGCCGCGGTTAAGGTATGGCCGATATTGGTCTTGACCGAGCCGATCGCACAGTACCCTTGCTTCAGGGTGTATGCTTGAAACGCTTCGGTCAGGGCTGCCATCTCAATCGGGTCGCCCAGCTTGGTACCGGTTCCATGCGCTTCGACCAACTGAATGCCGGCCGGATCAAGGCCGGACTGCCCGTAGACCTCTAAGGCCAACGCTTTTTGCGCGCTCACACTTGGTGCGGTGATGCCGTTGGTAGCGCCATCTTGATTGAGCCGGCTGCTCTTGATCACCCCATAAATGTGATCGCCATCCCGAATGGCATCCTGTAATCGTTTCAAAACAATCACCCCCACACCCTCGCCAAGAACAAACCCATTAGCCCGGTTATCGAAGGTTTTGCAGCGGCCATCGGGCGAAAGCATGCCGGCTTGGCTGGTCATAATGTGCATCCCCGGCGTGGTGCCAATATAAACACCCCCGGCTAAAACCATATCATTCTGACCACTGATCAGGCTTTGGCAGCCTTCATGGATGGCCACCAGCGATGATGAGCAGGCCGTATCAATGGCGATACTAGGCCCCTTAAGGTTCAACAAATATGAGATGCGGGCGGTTAGGATCGAAGGTGATGATCCCATCAAGCTGTAAGCGCCGAGGTCACTGTTATTTTCAGCAAGCCGGGCGTAATCTCCGGCCACAGTACCGACAAAAACCCCACATTTGCCTTGGGCCAATGTTTGGCGCACGTACCCCGCATCTTCAATGGCCTTCCAGGCTTCTTCCAAAAATAGTCGCTGCTGGGGATCCATCAATTCTGCTTCACGGGGGGATATCTGGAAGAAAAGGGGATCAAATTTGTCGATGTCGGCCAGAGCACCTAACCATTTACTATACGTTTTGCCGAATGTTTGCGGGTCTGGATCGAAGTACTGAGCAATATCCCAACGCTCCGGCGGGACTTCTTGAATACAGTCGCGTCCAGCAGCGATATTGTGCCAGAATTCATCGACATCATTAGCCCCCGGAAAACGACCTGCCATGCCGATTACAGCTATCTCATCGTTTGGAGCGGATTGATTTGAGTGGGAGACGGAGATGGAGAAAGGTTCCATACTTGCAGCAGTGGATTTGTTATCGTCACCCCGCCTCTCTCGCTCTGGGAGAGCGCGGCTTTCTTGCCGTGCTTCAAAGGAGGGTAAATTCTCGCCTTTGTTTGAGACTTTTGAAACAATTCTCTGGGGCTGTGGGCCATGCTCTGGCTCATGCGCCTCTGCCGGGGTTACAACCTGACTATTGAGATGAGCCGACAATTTCTCAATGGTGGGATTATCATATAACCGTGTTACGTTTAGTTTGATGCCGATTTCCTGGTGGATATGTTTGGACAGTTCTACAGCCGTAACTGAGTCCAGCCCTAAATCTAGAAATGGGGTATTATCATCAAAATCATGAATATCTATATATAACACGGCAGCCAGTGTTTCTTTAATAATGCGCTTAATCTTCGCTTGCTGCTGAGGGTCAGGCCGGCCAAGTTCCGCAAAATCTGCAACCTCGCTCTGATTGTCCGGGCGACCGCCGGAAGGTTCCTCCGCGAGAGGACGAGAGGTATCCTTGACCACCTTCAGATCGATTTTGTGGGTTGGTTGCGCCAGATCTATCTGATCGGCCCCAGGTGCGTCTAATGACTTCAGGGTGATCTTTGTGGTCGATGCAAGGGACGCGGAGTTACGCGAAAATATTGGTTCGCGTTGTTGTGAGGGTTCCATCTGCTGCCCTTGATGCATATCAAACCAGTAACGTTTTCTTTCAAAGGGATAGGTTGGCAAACTGATCCGTTGTGGCGGCGGTGACTTATAGAGCAAGGGCCAATCAATCGCTGCCCCTTTAACCCATAATTCGGCTAATTTTCCTAAGTCCGGCCCGGTGACAGACTCTTGATAGCAGTCTTCGTCCGCCACCTTACCGGCAATAAACGCCTCCAGCTTTTTACGCAGCGCTGCTATATCCGCCACTACCAAAGCCAACCGGTGCTCCATTGCCTCCCGGCCCACCTGTAAGGTATAGGCCAGCTCTGCGAGAGAATCAGGAGGATCCATGGCCAGAAAATCGAGCATTTTTTGGGCATAGGCTTTTAGCCGTGCTTCGTTTTTTGCCGACAGCACAATCAGGTTAGCCCCTTCTTTCGACTGCTGCCCTCTGCTTCGCGACCCTGAGGGGTGATACTCCTCCACCACCACATGAGCATTGGCACCCCCGGCTCCAAAAGAACTGATGCCCGCCCGGCGGGGATATTCTTTCCGTTCGCCGTCAATTTCGATAATTGGTCGCGGCCATACTGCCAGTGTTCGCTGTACTCTGAACGAAGTGCCGGAAAAATCAATGTAAGGATTCAAGGTATCGGCATGCAGTGAGGGTACCAACTGCTGGTGTTTCATCTGCAACAGCACTTTGGTCAAGCCCGCAATACCTGCCGCGGCTTCTAAATGACCAATGTTCGATTTGACCGAGCCGATAGCGTATGGAGGCCCCTCTTTTTCTTCATCTTCTTCATGGCCAAACACCCGACTCAAGCCTTGAATCTCTATCGGATCACCCAGCGCGGTGCCGGTGCCATGCGCTTCTATATACGTGATCGTGCCTGGAGCTAGCCCACTTTTTTGCAAGGCGGTTCGTATCACTTGCGCCTGGGTAGCCAGATTCGGAACCGTATAGCCACTGGTCTTGCCGCCATGATTGATACTCGACCCTTTGATCACCCCATAGATGTGGTCACCATCCGCCTCAGCCCGCGAGAGAGGCTTCAACAGCACCGCCCCAACACCTTCGCCAGGGACGTAGCCATCGCCACCCTCGCCAAAACTTCGGCAGCGGCCATCACTTGAGGCAAATTTCCCTTGCGATAGCTGGAGATATTTGTTGGGATGAATCGAGATATTGACCCCCCCGACTAACGCAGCCAAACACTCGCCCCGCTTGATGCTCTCGCAGGCCAGATGGAGACTGGTCAATGACGACGAACACATTGTATCCACGGCCAGGCTTGGGCCTTGCAGATCGAAGAAATAAGATACTCTATTCGCGATGGAGGCATACGATGAACTCAAGCTAAGCGTTGTTTGTCCATACAGTTGGTATTCGCCCCACATTACGCCTACAAAAACGCCCACTTGGCTCTGTAACTGGTCGTGCAATGTTTGCCGGGTATAGCCTGCATCTTCCAGGGTGGCCCAGACCGTTTCCAAAAACAAGCGTTCTTGGGGATCTATCCTGATTGCTTCTCGCGGTGAAATATTAAAAAACAGGGGATCAAATTTATCAACGTCACTAATAAAGCCACCCCACTTGCTATAACTCTTGTCGGGCTTGTGTTGATCAGCATCATAATATAAGGCATGATCCCAACGATCATGCGGAATCTCGGTAATACAGTCTCGCCCTTGCTTCAGATTGCCCCAAAATTCTCTCACATCTTCGGCCTGGGGATATCGACCGCTGAGACCGATGACGGCAATATCTTCCGACCGGTCAACGCTGGCTGTGTTCGCCAACTTGGCCTTTGGTTGAATCGCTGTCTCGGCAGGGGTCGCAAACGGAATAGTCCGTGTAGTCCCATTTGCGTAAGAACGCGCCGGCATGCCATCTACAGGTGGATTGAGGGGGTGTGCGGACACTGTGGTATTTTGAGAGATCGGCTGATCAGCCGGAGAGCGTTCGCTATCAATCTCCAAAACCCGAGCAAAGGCTTCGCCATAGTCTTGTCCCAAAAATGTCGCCAATACATCGACGTTCGGATATTCAAAAAACAGCGTGGGATACAATTCAATCCCCACTTCTGCCTCAATCTCCCGTGTCAGAGAAATTATCTGGGCAGAGTCTATGCCGAGATCCATCAGGTTCTTATTTTTTTGGGTCGACCGATTTTGACTACCGCTAATCGCGCTAATCTTCTTGATCAAGAATTGTTTTATCTTGTCGATGATTTGATCACCGTCCGACTCACCGGTCAACGCGGTGATCAAATCCAGAGCCTCTTCCGTGGTTATCTGGCCGGCCTCAATTTTCTCAGCAATATGATCAAGATTCATCTTTTGATCTTTCATCCTTGGACCTCTTTAACTAACTGCTTAAACGTCGTTCGGGATATTTCGCCTTGTTGAAGCTGCTCAATCAAGGTTCGGTAATGTTCTACAGCCGATCCCCTGGCATTTTGGCTCACAACTTCTCTGCCTAACCAGTACTGTTTTCGCTTAAATTGAGTCAGCGGCAGTGGCCTTCTAATCGGGTGTGCTTGGTTGCCTTCTTCTATAATCATATGGCAATTGGTTCCCCCAAACCCAAATGATGAAATAGCTCCAATTCGATGCCCGTTTATGGGTTCCCAATCTCTCAGACTCGTGTTGGGATAAAACGGCGACTCGTCGAACTTAAAGCGCGGATGTGGTTTTTCACAATGCAGAGTGGCCGGTATCTGTTGATGCTCCAGGCTCAAAACCAGCTTGATTAACCCGGTAATCCCGGCCGCCGTCATCGTATGACCCACATTTGATTTGACGGCCCCCACTGCACAATACTGCTTTTCTGCGGTATAGTGGCGATAAACCTCTGTTGCCGCCCGAATCTCAATCGGATCGCCCAACAGGGTTCCGGTTCCATGCGCTTCCAAGTAGCTGATGTCTGCCGGTGAAACTCCGCTTTGCCGGAGGGCGGCTTCAATTACCGCCTTTTGACCGGTCTGATTGGGTACGGTCAAACCCATCGTGTGGCCATCATTATTCACCGCCGAGCCTAAGATAACCCCCAAAATCTGATCGCCGTCTTGGACAGCGGCCTCATACGCTTTGAGCAGCACCAGGCCGCCGCCTTCCCCCAGAACAAAACCCTTGGCTCGCTCATCGAACACATACGATCGACCCTCATCAGACAGCACCTTGGCCTGACTAAAACCAACATGGCCAAAAGCATCAACCATCAGAAATATCCCGCCGGCGATGGCCAGTTCTGCCTCGCCATTCAAAATAGTCCGGCAGGCATCGTGAACCGCCACCAACGAGGAGGAGCAGGCCGTATCAATAACTTGCGATGTGCCTGTCAGGTTATAAAAATCTGATATTCGGGCCGGAATCATATTACTGATGGAATTGACGATAGTGTGTTGAACGGCTGGTTTGGGAATCAGATGAAAATAGTCGCGAACGTAGGTGTTATCCTTGGCCCCGATAAACACACCGGTGTTGGTACCCGCAACCTCTTCCGGCCGATAGCCGGCTCGATCCCACAACTCCTGGGCAAGTTCCAACATGATGCGCTGCTGTGGATCCATAGTGATGGCTTCCTCATCTGAGATGCCGAAAAACCCGGCATCAAACAGGTCGATCCCGTCGATAAAGGCTCCGTGGTTTGTGTAAGTTTTATGGGGACGGCCCGACTGCGGGTGATACCACACATCTGTTTGCCAGCGATTGGCCGGAACGGTGGTCACCAAATCATGACCGTTGGCCAGATTTCGCCAAAAATGTTCAAGGGTTGATGATTGAGGCAATCGGCATGTTTGTCCAATAATTGCCACTTTTCCAGAGCCGATGTTCTTTCTGTAGTGACGAAAGCGAAACCTCTCTCTTGCGGTTATACCACCTTGACCGACGGCAGGGGACGGTTGGGATTGCCTTTTTTCTGTTTCCGACCAAATTCGCCTCGAACCATTGTTAGGTAGAGAGTTCACAACGTCTGGCTTAACAATGCCCGCTTCGATTAAATAACCGGCCAATAACCTGATGGTTGGATATTCCAGAATCGCATTCGGGGCAACGGCCAGACCATATCTGGCTTCCAATTTATTGAGTAGGCCCATCATCAAGATAGAGTCGACCCCGTACTCTGACAATTCTGTCTCCACATCTAAATTCGATCTTTTTACCTTTAGCAAACTCTCTCCTATTTCCAATAATTCACTTTCTACTTGCGCTTGTAATTTCTGAGGCTCTCGATTAGAGATCGGGGCCAACCGGGGGCGATGGCTATCGCCCGGTACAAGTTCTAAACTGCGGCGAATTTTTTCGCCATCTCCCTGGGCAACGATAAGCTGCATCACCTCTTTTTGAACAAGCAGCCACTCGAGAGTCTGCAAACCCGCCCTTGTCGAGAGCGGAACCATCCCTGTTCGTTGGGCGATCCAAACTTCCGCGTTCCGGTCACGCTGCATGCCGCCGTCTTGCCACAAAGGCCAGTTGATCGTCAAGATTTGGCCGTGTCGTTTACCTTGCTCTACCTGCTTTTGCCGATAGTGGGCAAAGGCATCCAAGAATGCGTTGGCGGCAGCATAATCGGCCTGACCAATATTGCCCATCACCCCGGCTGTGGAAGAGAACAGGATCATAAAATCGAGGCTGTCATCTTGGGTCGCCGCATCGATATTGAGGACTCCGACCACTTTTGGAGCCAAAACCGCCCTGATCTCTGCCCCCGTTTTGTTAATAATCAAACTATCCCGAATAACCCCGGCGCTATGAATAATGCCGTTTATTTGCCCATACCGGGCTTTGATGGTTTCAACCACATACCGCACATCTTCGCTCCGGCTAACGTCAGCCGGCAAATATTCGACCCCGTCAAATTCAGCCAGGTATTGTTTATCTGTTTCGGCCAGGGCTGACCGGCCGCTTACGATGATCTTGGCTTGAGGTTGGTGGTCAATGAGATAACGGGTCAGAATGCGTCCCAGGCTACCCAGACCGCCGGTAATCCAATAAACGCCACCAGCCCTGATCCATTCACCAGGGGTACCTGTCGGAGCCAACGAAAGCTCGATTAACTGCTTCACATGGCGTTGACCAGCTTGATCATAGCGAACCTCAATATCGTCAAAACTCGGCGACGCCATTTCCCGAGTCAGGATTGATACTATGCTGTCCGGCTCTACACTGGCCAGGGTAATTACCTTACCCTGAACTTTGGGATGTTCCAGACGCACTGTCCTCACTAAACCCATAAGCGGAGAAGCCAGCAAAGATCCATCGCTATCCTCATGGATAGTCTCCGATACCACCACGAAGAGCCGCGGTCTGCCGGTCGGGTTTTGATCCACGATCGTTTTTAGGTTTTTCCAGACTCCGTCGATATAAAAACTGACGTGTTCGGCCAGCCCCAGACCCGGCTCGGGTTCTAGCATCACCACCTGAGCTGTCTCAAAGGTGTTCGAGATGGTTTCTACTAACGCCTGTTCCAGGCCCACAATGATCACAAAAGACGTTGTCGTTTGGTCGATTTCTGTCTCATCATCTTGTTCAAGCAGTGCTTTGGTTTGCCAGACAGGCGTACTGTAGAGTAGCTGTGTCGTCTCTTTTTCCGGGTCCTGTATTGATGGCTCAGACAAGGCTCGTGCTGTACACCCCTTAAAATAGACACACACTTCTCCCTGTTCATCCGTAATGACAAGATCATAATTCACCACAGTCGTGGCAGAGTTCACTCCCTCGCTAAAAGAAATGTAAGCATAAGCACTGGCGGGAATGGCTTTATGAATGGCGATATCTCGCACCGTAAAAGGCAGATAGAGAGCTGCACCGTCGCTGGCTCGGCTCCGATCTACCCCCATAAGCGCTTGTAAGGCCCCATCCATCAGGCTGGGATGCAGACCATAGGCATGCATCTCGCGCTGCAAATGGGCCGGCAACTGCAGCTTGACTAATGCTTCTGTCTGATTACCAACCAGTTCCTCGATGACCTGAAAACCGGGGCCATACACTAAACCAAGCTGTTGGAACTGCCGATAACAAGCTGTTTTTGTCTGCTGCCGGGTACAGCGCTGCCGGATCGCTTCCAGATCGATAACCTGAGGCGCATTCTCAAACGCATCCAGGCTGTACACCAGCCTCCCTTGGGCATGCACCAGTCGCTGCTCATTTTCGGCAAGGGTCGTGACTTCGAACGTTACCTCATCCGGCTGCTCCGGATAGAGACTAACATGCGTTTCTAACGGCTCATCAGAAACAATGATCGGCCTGGCCCAGACGACGTTTCTCAGGTGCGTAACTGTCTTATCTTTGGCTGCGAAAGCTCCGGCGACGCGGGCCATTTCCAGATAGGCGACCCCCGGCAACACCTTCTCATCCTGCACCTGATGATCCGTTAGCAAGAACTCAGCCCCCGTAAAGGTGGTGCTGAAACGTTGCTCGGTTAGATCAGAGATATTCTGGTGAACCAGCGGGTGTAACACCAAGAATGAAGGCTTGTCCAAGGATGAAGTAAATTCTTGCCCATTGTGTGGCAACCAATAGCGTTCTTTGGCGAACGGATAGGTCGGTAAACTGACCCGGCGAGGCGTTTGATTGCGATACAACAAGTGCCAATCAATCTCCAGTCCCCTGACCCATAACCCGGCCAGCT
>JAGRBY010001200.1 GCA_020433835.1 Anaerolineae bacterium
TTCTGCCATGGTTGTGGTTGGGCGTCTAAATAACCAACAACCTCCCCCCGTTTGTTGTACGACACCAAGAAGCAGTTATCCTCTTCCCAATGATCGAGCAATTCATCAGGCGAGCGCGGATAACGAACCTGCATAGGACGCGGCAGGCGCACCACATCAAATCGGATATCGGTTCGACGACCGCTGTTTTGCAGCTGCATTTGCCACACGTAGTCAGTGGTGTAATCACTGTTGAGTTGGTAACATTCATTGAGGTCGATCAGCTCAGCCGGATGAATTTCCACGAGGGTTGGTTTCTCCTTGCTTAAATATTTCGATTCTAGCATTAGGGTAGGGAAATAGCAAACACTTTTGTGCTTGACCGGGTGACATAAACAAAAAAAGCGAGCCGATTTCGCTCGCTTTTTTGCCATTACTGGATTGTTTTACAGTTTGGATGTGTGTAGGGCAAACTTAAGTTTGCCCTACACACATCTTTATCAACGTAATATTTATTGGGCTATCGGCAGTCGCGGTCGAAACTTATAGCCGTAAATAATTACCCCTTCCTCGCCTTGGGTGCGTATTTTGCGAGTTACCATTTCAACCGGCATGCCTATTTCAACCTGGCTATTGTCAACGTCGGTTAATTGGGCGGTCAGTAAAGGGCCTTCCTCTAACTTGATCAATGCGACGGTGTAGGGAGCCGATTCTTGATAGCCTTCCGGGGCGTTGTGGACGGTGGTAAAAGAATAAACTTCTCCATTGCCGCTAAATTCAAAATCCGGCTGCCGCGAGTCGTCTAAACAGTCGGTACAAACATCGCGGGGCGGAAACATTTTAACGCCACATTTGGGGCAGACCTCACCTACCAGTCGATACCGCTGCGAATTGAGTCTCCAATGTCGAGCTATTTCAGTAGTCATGATATTCTATTCTCCTTATTGGTTTACACGTTCAAATATATGGGTTACGATTGTGGCCCCGCTGCCACCGATGTTTTGCGTCATCCCTAACGCTGCATTCTTTATTTGATTGTCGCCGGCTTCGCCGCGTAGTTGCTGAGCGGCTTCTACAATTTGGTAAAGTCCGGTTGCGCCAACGGGATGGCCTCGCGCCTTTAACCCGCCCCGGGTTGAAATAGGAATTCTGCCTTCCGGGCCAATTTCGCCGTCAATGGCAAGCCAGGTACCACGTCCGCGTTGGGCGAACCCGCCGGCCTCTAAGCTCAAAGCGGCCATAATGGTGAAGGCATCATGGAGTTCAAAAAAGTCGATATCGTCCGGGCCGACACCGGCCTGTTTATAAGCGCGTTTAGCCGAGTCTTCGGCGGCTTGAAGCCATAGTGGGTCTCGCCGGTCGTGAACGCTCAAGGCGTCAGTGGCGAGGGCGCTGGCTTTGATGCGGATGGCGTTATCCGTAAATTCTCGAGCCTGCTCGGTTGGGCATAAAATGACGGCTGCTGCGCCATCGGCCATCGGGCTGGCATCGAGCAGGCCAACTGGGTCAGAAACCACGCCGCAGCGGGCGAAATCTTCGCGGCTGATGGGCTTTTGGAACATCGCATTGGGATTGCCCGCTCCGTTAGCGTGGGCGTTGATCGCAAAGCCGGCGAAATCTTCGCGGGCTATATTGTATTCGTGCATATAGCGCTTCATAATCAAAGCGTTGAGCGCCACAAAGGTAATGCCGTGAATAACTTCATAATCGGCATCGGCGGCCCCGGCTAACCCGGCAGACAGTTGGGTACCGACGTCGTCGGTCATCTTTTCAACA
>JAGRBY010001201.1 GCA_020433835.1 Anaerolineae bacterium
TGTCATTAACAAGGCCGGTTATGGAGAATATTTTATACACCGAACCGGACACTCGATTTTTATTTTTGTGTATGGAAATGGAGCGAACATTGATAATTTTGAAACTCGTGACGATCGATATCTAATTCAAAATACTCTATTCTCAATAGAGCCAGGTATTTATTTGCCAGGTGAGTTTGGGGTTAGAAGTGAGGTAGATGTTTATGTTAGTGATAAGAACGCAGAGGTTACAGTCAGACCTGCTCAGATGGAGGTAATTTGCCTTGGATAGAGGAACGGAAGATCAAAGATTGGATAAAATTGCAAAGCGGTATGTTGAGTTGGTACTTTTGGTTGGACAAAAAGATTCTGACTTAGTCGATGCTTATTATGGTCCCGATGCACTTAAAGAAAAGGCTGCGCAAGAAATAAGTAGTTTAAGTACTGATAAGATTACTAATGAATTTAGTGAATTGATTAGT
Organism: Anaerolineae bacterium; assembly: GCA_020433835.1. Next base: position 462 of record JAGRBY010001201.1, read on the forward strand.
GAATTAGCTGTATATAGTTCATCAGACAAACTTCTTTGTCAGCGGGCAGACAATTTAAAAACATTACTTATTGCAACGGAAGCCAAGTTCCAGATCTGCTTTCTGGGGAAGCTTTATAGTTTTGATGAAGAGCAGGCGGCATTGTATGATTCTTCGTTACCAGAAATCGATGAAGCTCCGGTTGTAAAAGTTGCGGAAGAGCTTGAAAAATTAATTCCAGGTAAAGGTAATTTAGTAGATCGTTTAGAAGCTTTTAGATCTAAATTTCATGTTAAACCTGAAGATTTAAAAGATGTATTTTCTTGTGCGCTAGATGCCTGTCGTAGTGCTACTAAAAAATATATTGAATTGCCAGAAGATGACTCTTTTCAAATCGAGTATGTGAACAATCAACCCTGGAGTGCTTACAATTGGTATAAAGGTGGAGCTCACAGCTTGATTCAAGTGAATACAGACTTTCCGGTCTCGGTCGATAGAGTTCTGCACCTCGCTGCACATGAAGGTTATCCCGGTCATCATGTCATGCATTCTCTCCTTGAGAATGGTTTATACAGAAAGAAAGCTTGGCTTGAGTTTTGTATTAACCCGCTCTTCAGTCCGCTTTCTTTTATGGCAGAAGGGACTGCTAATTACGGAGCAAAGCTCGTAATGAACAAGAAGGAAAAAGAAGATTTTTATAAGCAAGAATTATTTCAAAGAGCAAAGCTTGATTTTGAATTGTATGAACAAAATAAAGTCATTCAAAAAATTATGAAGCCACTCAGATATGCCGATTTACATTGCGCGAGAATGTATTTAGATGGCAAATGGAGCAAAGAACAGACGCTTGGATGGCTGGCATCAGTATCTCTAAGAACTCCAAAACAAGCTCAGCAGCGGCTGGCTTTCATTGACAAGTATCGAAGTTACATTACCAACTATGTCGTTGGCGAGGATGCTGTGAAAAATTATGTTGAACAGGTAGCTGGCAGCATTGAGCGTTGGGAAAGATTTCATTCTTTAATATCCACCCCCTGGGCTCCTCATCAAATCTCGAAAGCTACTGAATTATAAATTCAATAAAAAACACATTTAAAATTGCAGCATCGTCAAATGCCGTAGCCTCATTCAACACTTCTACAAGTTCCTCCTTTAAAGTCTCTTTGCCGTCTGCGGAAAGCAGCTCTTGAGCGGTTTTTCCAGACAACACATTTATTACGGCATCTCGCATCATTGGCCGTCTGGCATATAGCTCTGGAGGCAAAGTATGATTTGCCATCACGTCATCTTCGATTACAGTATTGGAAAGTTC
>JAGRBY010001202.1 GCA_020433835.1 Anaerolineae bacterium
ATCAAGCCCGAAAATATCATCATCAAAAATAACGTGGTCAAACTGACGGATTTTGGTCTGGCTACGCTCATGTCGCTGCTGGCCGAAAAAGGCGACAACTACATTTTTGGTACGCCATCGTATATGCCGCCCGAGCAAATTGCTGGCGAGGGCATCGACGGGCGCACGGATTTGTATGCGCTGGGCGTTACCTTGTTTGAAATGGTAACCGGCGGCCATCTGCCCTTTAATTACGAGAGCCGCCACGATATTATGATGGCCCATATCGACGAGGAACCGCCGTCGGTCCGCACGTTTGAACCGTCTGTGCCTATTATGCTTGAGCGCATCATCAACAAGCTAATGGCCAAACATTCCGATGATCGTTATCCGTCGGCTGAAGCGGTGCTCGATCTGTTCAAGTCCATGCAGGCCCGCCAAAAATTCACCCAGCGCTACATGCAATGGCTTGATCCTGACGCCCGCCCTCTGGTAGACCGCAAAGCAGAGATGATCGAAATTGAAGCCGCCTGGCAAGAAACGCTAGAGAACAACACTCCGCAGCTTTTGGTCGTTCAGGGTGATATGGGCGTGGGCAAAAGTCGTCTCATTGCCGAATTTTTGGGCAACAGCGTCATCGACAAAGGCAGGGCGGCTGTCGCCGGTCGCTGCGATGAAACGGGCGCGGCCTACACGCCCTTTAGCCAAATTTTAGCCACCATTTTTGATCAGGGATTGGTCAGTCCTTCTTTCATCGAAACCAAAATCGATACCATCACCGACCAAATGCCCAGCCTAGCGCCGCTGCTCAACATCGAAGCCCCCAAGCCGGAGAAAAAAGTCGGAGCGTCATTTGATGGGCTATGGAAAACGCTCAGCGACCGGGTTCCTGACAAGGGTTTAGAAGCTCCAATAAAATCGCAGTGGCAGTTTTTTGCCACCGTCGCCGGCATTTTTGTCGAACTGGGGCCGACCGCCCTCTATCTTGATGATGCCGATGTTTTGGACGAATCAAGCGCGGCCCTGCTTCGTTTTCTCATCCGGCAGGGCAGCTTCCCACTCTTTATCATCGCCGAAGTCAGCGATGAACCGGCCTCGACCGCGTGGCTAAACAGCCTAAATGATGGTGAGAAGACCATTCTTAGCCTAAAGCCACTGCCGGCAACTGTGATTCAAGATTACTTGACCAACTACCTCGGCCAACCTGTATCCAAAGCCGTGGCCAATATTGTGGAAAAACGCGCCCGAGGCATTCCCTTTTATATTGAAGAGTTCACCCGGCAGCTTATCGAAACCGGGGATTTTTATTTAAGCGAAGAAGGCGATTGGCGCTATAACCCGCCGGATGACAGCATCTCATTTACGGCTGATTTGGTTTCTCCCTTCCTGCAAAGTGCCCTAACCCGCCGCCTGGAAAAAATCTCCGACGACAGCCGGCAACTTCTGACGCGGGCGGCCCTCATAGAGCCGGGGCCTGAATTTTACGTAGACATTTGGGTTGAACTGCTGGGCGGCGAGAACATGCGAGACAAAGCCCAGGCTGCCCTTGATGAAGCCATCCAACGGCGACTGTTGAGAGATTTAGGCAACAATCAATATGCCTTCCGGCCCGCCGATATCGCTACCGCGCTCGCCAACACCATTCCGCCGGAGGAACGGCGCAAACTACATCGGCAAACCGCCGAAATTTTGATCGAAAATCAGTCTGATCCGCTGCTCATCGGCTATCATTTTGAGCAAAGCGGGCTGGCCACCGAGTCGGCCCACTATTT
>JAGRBY010001203.1 GCA_020433835.1 Anaerolineae bacterium
GCCTGGATGAGTAGCGATAAACTGGTTAGCGTGGCAATCGTCGCCGCCGGAGGGTCGATGTGCGTATCGCCCCAGGCACAGAACGTGTTTGCCATAAACTCACCCACAAACGCAGCCAGGATACCAAACAGCGTACCCCAGATATAACTGCCGCTGGCCGCCGCCGCTACGGCTGCGACCAAAGTAATGTGGTGCGTAACCGGCACCTTAGTGCCATACTGAAGAAAAACCAAACTGGCTGCCGAAATGCCAAACCCAAGTACCGCACCCGCCGGCCCCAACGATAGAGCCAGGTAGGTTGAAAACAGGCCGGCCCCTAACCCAATCATCAGCTTCTGGCCGAATGAGCTTTGCCAGGGAACCCAGCGATAGGCTTCGGACGGGCTGTAGCGGCCTTCGCCGGCTACCACGGCGCCAAATACGCCGGATTTGCCCCATAACACGCGCACGATAATGGCTGAAACAACCACGGTCAGGGCGACCGAGTCGGTCCAAGGAAAACCGACCAAACCAAAAATCCAATTGATGAGATAACCTAACCCACCAAAAATACCGCCAACTAACAAGATATCCGGGCTGTTGAGGCCCATCATACCGGCGGTGATATCCCGACCGTTGTCAAATTTATCGCGATTAGCGGCATAGGCCGCCGCGGCCACGCCCGAGGCAAAACCACCCACATGCGGCCCAAACGCGCCAAAGGGGACAGCAAAAAAATCAGCATTACCGGTTGCAAACTGAACGGCCACCCCCGTTAGAACTAGAAAACCGACCATAATAAATGCCGGTAAAGCACCAATTGCTGCACCAAACACTCCGCCGCCAAACGCAACAAGAAAAGCTAAGAAAGACATCATTATCTCCTATAATTTAATTTTGTTTCTATTTCCAAGATGGAATGGGTAAAAAATCGGGTTTTTATCGATGTAAGAATATATTTATGTCAGTTCAGTACCTCCTTATGGTTGGTTTTAACGTCGGAGTGTGGTAAAATATAAAAGAGTAAGCACAACGAAAGGCCACGCCGTTTATGGCGTACCTCTCAAACTCATCTTACTGTAGGCGCAGCAAGGTGAGGCTATATGGTTTACTCCCACCTACAGGTCAGGCTTTTGCCTGGCCTGTCTTTTTTAGAAATGTGTTACTCTAACATCCTCCGCGTTATACTCGGCTTACCTGCTGCCCGTTAAGGCAGCAAGTTAACCGTTAGCGACACTTTATCACCCCGATTGTAACAATCGGCGTATTTTAAGGGCGTGCCATCGGCAGCGTAAAGCACTCGCGCCCCGTACAAAATCGGCGAACCGGGCGTAACATCTAATATTTCCGCCAACGCCTCATCGGCCAACTGCGCTTCCAACCGTTCGGTCACATACGACAACGCGTAGCCGTAGCTTTGAATCAACTCCCACACGTGGCGTGAATCAAGCCCCAAATCTTCGGGCTGGGCCGTTTTCAACTGGGGAAACAGCGCCAACGGCAGTTGGGCATCGTGCAAGGTAACCGGTTTGCCGTTCATCGTGCGTAAGGTGGTAATTCTGATAACCGCATCGCCCGGATCGATATTGAGCGCTTCCGCAACCGGTTGACTGGCCGCGATTGTCTCAAACCGAATAATCTTGGCCCCCGGTACTTTGCCGCCGCGCCGGCAGCTTTCAAAAAAGTTGGTCAACCGGCGATGATCCCGCTCGACGTTTGAATTGGAGACAAAGGTTCCCAGGCCGTGCTTGCGGTAGATTAACCCTTCGTCG
>JAGRBY010001204.1 GCA_020433835.1 Anaerolineae bacterium
GAACCTGGCGAAGTACCGGACGGCCGGTGTTAAAGCCATCTTTCAGGGCGGCGAGAAGCACAGCCTGACCGGCCACTCCTTTGTCGCCCAGGCCAACTACGCCACGGCTTTAGGTCGAGATCTGACCCGCGTGGTGTCCTGCAACACCACCAGCATTGTTCGCACTCTGGGCGCGCTTCAGCGAGCCGGCTTACTGAAGAAGGCGCGCGGCGTGTTAGTCCGCCGGGCCACCGATCCGTGGGAGTCGGACCACAGCGGGGTGATGAATACCGTCGTCCCGGAAAAAGACATCCCGTCGCACCAGGGACCGGATGCCCAAACGGTCATCCCCGAACTGGATGTGGTGACAATGGCGGTGAAGGCCGCCCACACCACTAGCCACCTGCATGCCTGGAGCGTCGAACTAACCCGACCGGCCGACCGGGACGAGGTGTTGGAGATCTTTCGCTCCGCCCCGCGCATTGCTTTCCTACAGATGTCCGACGGCCTGGTCGCCCTCAACAGCACGTTGGAACTGATGACCGATCTGGGCCGGCCGCGCGGCGATATGTGGGAAGTGGGCCTCTGGGCCGATGCCTTGACGGTGCGGGGCAATGAGTTATTCTACAACTACCAGGTCTACAACCAGGCCATCGTTGTCCCGGAGACGATTGACGCCATTCGCGCCCTGACTGAGCTGGAAGCGGACGGGTTCCGTTCCATCGCCAAAACCGACCGGGCGCTAGGAATCGTTCGTGACTTTGTAAGCTAGGGGTGAAATCATGCCGGCCCACTCCCGCTGGATAGCCATATCCAGCGGGAGCAGTCGTTCAGAGCAGCCGTGCCATCGCTTGGCTGCTTTTTTCATTGACGGGTGACAAACTCTGTGCCTTCGGCAGCAACGTCTGCGGGCGCTGCTGGATGGCAAACGCATCAACACTGACCTGATGACCTTTAAGCTGTCGCTACGCGGCAACTTTGACGGCCCCGATGATAATTACGACTCCAAACGGCACGAGCTGGTTATTCTGATCCGGCCCGACAGCGACTTTCAAGACCTGTTCCGCTTACAAGCCACTCTAGAAAAGCAGCGCACTATCTACGCCAACCGGAAGTCACCAGCCACACCGCCCGTCTGGAAGGCAATAACCTCCCCTTTGCGTATGGTCTGATCACCCGAGATTAGCTCTAGTATCGGTGAGAGCTTCATTTTGGATTATCAACCATTCACCCTCGGTGCCCACGCCCACATTATCAAATTCAATCTTCGCTAGTTCTTCACATTCTTGTTCGAAGCGCTTAGCAACGGCGAGCCTGCCGGCTTCTTGTCGTAAAAATTGCTCAATAGCACGGGTAAGCAAAATAGTTTCGTTTTCATGCTCAGTTTGCGCCCATTGTAATAATTGTTCCCACAAATAACGAGGCAATTTAACCGATACTTCAACATTTCCCGTTGTTATGACTACCCTCCTTGATGATGTAATGAACGTAGCGTAGCAAGTGAGAAAAGTCAATCTACAAAAAATATTCGATTTATGTTCTTAAGGAATTATACTTCGATGAAGCGGCCAATGTTACAAAATCCACATAAATAAAGCATTGACCGTATGCGGCAAATGCGACCATACCTCTGCCCACGACAGATTAAACCCGTACGCCCCAATCAAGGTAATAATCAAAACGCCCGGTATTCGGCCCAAGATATTGGCCAGTAGAAATGTCCAGAAGGAAATCGAGGTTAGGCCGGCCAGATAATTAGCCGCGTTACCCG
>JAGRBY010001205.1 GCA_020433835.1 Anaerolineae bacterium
TCTGGGAGATGTCTTGTTATTCATTGCGGTGCTCCTTGTTGAAAGATGAAGAAATTATATATTCTTACACTCTTACTATAAAACAAAAGTGCTTTCATTACGCTAGCCATTTGGGGGGATTGTAAACTAACAGTTTATACAGTATTTTGCCTGGTGTTGTGTCTAGGATTATGTTTGATTATGATGCTGCTTTTTCTAACAGAGTTTACAATAATTATTTTGAAGATATATTAGAAAAATTTGAGATTTATGGTATGATACAGAAAGTTCGCAAACAACCAGTAGGCCCTCGATACGCTAAATAAATGAAGTACAAAGTTATATTGAAAGGTGTAATTGTTGTCTACTGGTGACAGCTTTGTAGAGTTGGCAAAAGTGAGGTAAAATACAGCGTCGGTTGCGAATTATCCCAACATCCGATAATATTATACTCACTTCTTGACAATATAAAATTTCCTGTTTTTACTGTAGAAGTCATCGATGACGACTATACCAAATAAATTTTCACTTTTTTCTGTTTCCAAAACTGTGAATGCTGATAACGTTCCAAACACAACCTCTGCATGGAATACCGAAGAGGGGCTAAAACTTCTTTTAGAATCCGCTCCCATGGCAATGCTTATGGTCGGCCATGCGGGACGTATTTTGTTTGTCAATGCCAAGGCTGTAGAGATGTTTGGCTATGGTTCTCATGAACTGGTCGATCAAAAAGTGGAGATGCTCATTCCCGATCGCTTTAGGGCGACCCACGTACAGCATCGCGCCAACTACCTCGACCAGCCGCATAATCGGCCAATGGGCATAGGCTTAGAACTTTCGGCCAAGCGTAACGACGGCTCAGAATTTCCCATTGAAGTTGGCCTTAGTACGGTTAACCTCAATGGTGAGCTTGTTACCATCGCCACGGTCTATGATGTAACCATCCGCAAGCAAGCCGAAGTGGAACTGGAACGGCGCGTCGAAGAACGCACCCATGAGTTAGAGCGCCGTCGCCAGGTTTCTGATGGTCTGCGCGATATTTTAACCGTGCTTAACTCCGACCGTTCTTCCGGCGAAATTCTCAACTACATTGTGGCCCAGGCCAGCCGGCTGCTTAATGCCGATGCCAGTGCTATTTACCAGCTTCAAGACGACAATGATATAGTCCTCACCATACAAACAAGCCAAGGTTTGCCCGACGATTATATTGCCTGGGGCAAACGCGGCCTTGATAAAGGCATCAACAGCCAGGCCGTTTTAACCCGCAACCCTGTCGCCGTTTCCGATTTATCGCAGCAGTTGCAAAACGGCGGCGATGTCGATAGCAGGTCGCGCTGGACGGTGCTGGTTACCCACGGTTATCATGCGGTCTTGGCTGTGCCGCTCATTGTCAAAGACGAAGTATACGGTAGTTTAGTCTTATATTACAGTCAGCCACGTCAGTTCCCCAAAGAATCCATTGAATTGGCGGTTACCTTTGCCGACCAGGTAGCTCTGGCGATAGAAAATGCGCGGCTGCGCACGCAGGTTGAACAAGCTGCAATTGTGGCCGAGCGCAACCGTTTGGCGCGCGATTTGCACGACTCGGTTACCCAAACGCTGTTTTCAGCCAGCCTTATTGCCGAAGTGTTACCAAAATTGTGGAACCGTCGCCACAGCGAAGGCGAGCGCCGCCTGGAAGAACTGCGCCAACTCACACGCGGTGCTCTGGCCGAAATGCGGACCTTACTTTTAGAACTGCGACCTTCCCGCCTGATTGATGTGGGCC
>JAGRBY010001206.1 GCA_020433835.1 Anaerolineae bacterium
GTGCCATATTCAAACTGTTTACCACAGAATTTATCGACAGCTCCGTTGGGAACGTTACAATGAATATTGCCTTGCGGTGTATTGAGAATGGTATAGTCTACGTTACCTCCAGATTTGTTTGTAATAAAAACTTTCGCAAACTTAGCAGGGCTTGGTTTAAGAAGGAGAGGCATATAGTTATTATTGTTTACTTCGGGGCTTGATTCGGGAGCATATTTCACTGCTGCTCCATAAACTTTAATATCCTCATCACTGCCGGCCGGCAAACACAGGCTTACATGGTAATTGGATTTGATGTCGGTGATGTTGGCTCCACCATCATTTATAATTGAAGGATCTGTCAAGGTTTGAACAGCAGCGTTATTGCCTGATGATTGTACAGCTGCCAATTCTGTCCACCCCCCGAGGGATGATGTTCGGTCTAAATACATTGCAATATCAAGCGAAGATGACGTATCAAGCACATAGCCAACAAAACTCGTAATCCGACGCTGGGGCGGCAAGTAAACCGGGGCCATTAAGCAAATCAGTTTTGCTGTCCCACTTGTGCTAAGGCTGTCATTGGTGACATAACCGCCATCAAAAGAAAAAAACCAGTCTTGGGCCTCGGTTCCGTTACCTAATTCATTGGTATGAACAAAAGCAGCACCAGGTATAATTTCTATTCCGGAGTCATCACTTAAAACAGAGATATCATCGTCAGTTGCCCCAAATTGAACGGTTACATCGTCAAAAGAGGATTTTCGACGTGAGGCAGGAAATTCACCTTGAAAAGCCGGACTAGAGGGATCGGAAGATACAAACTCGGTCAAATAGGGAGAAGCATCAGCCCAAACCATTACAACTGTAGGCAGTAAAATAATGATTAAAGTTGTTAGAATAACCTTATTAATCGTTTTTCTTGCAATCATACTCTTTCCCCTTTTTCAGTTGTTAGCATAACTTTATCTCTCCTCACAACGGCTATCAAGGTGTATAAGATAGTCTAGCTCCATACAGTAAAATATCTGTATCACTATCAGGCGGGAAACATAGATGAAAATAGTAGGCATAATTACTGCTAACAACTGTGGTGCCGGAAGCAACTGAGGCAACAAGTTCAACCGGATTTGGATCGTTCCAAGGGATATCCCCACCTGCCATAAAATCAACTACGCCGGTAGCTAATCTAACGCGCTTGAGTTCAGCAAAAACCAAATCTTTATCGCTGCTTTTATCTAACAAAGAGATACGAATGTTGGTTAAAGTTGCGCCAGCCGGGGGGTAAGTGGGGGCCATAAAACAAGCGTATTGAGAGCCGGCGTTGCGGATATATCCTCCTACAAACCAGTTAAACCAACCATCAACGTTGTCACCATCATTTCGAAAGGCCCCGATGGGAATGGGTTCAACTCCTGATCCATCACTCAGAGGCCCAATATCATTCTCAACGGGCACAAAGCCTGTACTTGTCGAGCCAGATAGCTCTCTTTGCGCACGGATCTCCTGCCCCATAGCTGCGTTACTAACTTTACTATTAGCGGAGCCGCCCTCTTGGGCAAGTGCCTTATCAACCGATTGTTTTAACAAAAATGAAATAGCTAGAGCAATTAAGGCCACGATTACGATTAAGATCGATACCGAATATTTATGTGTACTATTGAAAAATCTCATGTTTGACTCCCTCCTTTTTTAATAAATACGTTTGCATACCTCTAACAAAACTTAAAGAATTGTAGGTTATGTCGTCAGGGAGTATATGCGA
>JAGRBY010001207.1 GCA_020433835.1 Anaerolineae bacterium
GTGGTGCGCCTGTCGCCTGCCTGTCGTGGGCCGGAGCGTCGCCGCTTTATGGATTTGGGCATCTTGCCCGGTACGGTCATCAAAGCGGAAATGGTCAGCCCCAGCGGCGACCCAACCGCTTACCTGATCAGAAAATCCCTTATTGGACTGCGCAAAGAACAAGCCGATCAAATCCACATCACCCGTGACATAGTCAAACAGTAAGTATTGACAAATTTGGAGAATAAACGATGACAACACCATCCGTAAAAATACCAGCCGGGCATAATTGCGCTACCTGTCCGGCCCACAATTTAGGCAATCTCACCAAGCTGGGCATCAACATGGAAAATTGGGATTACGTGGTCGCGCTGGCCGGCAATCCCAACACCGGCAAAAGCACCATCTTCAACGCGCTAACCGGCCTGCGCCAGCATACCGGCAACTGGCCGGGCAAAACCGTTACCCGCGCCGAAGGCGGCTTCGAGTTTGGCAGCCATCGCTACAAAATTGTTGACCTACCGGGTACCTACTCCCTTCTTTCGACCAGCCTGGACGAGGAAGTGGCCCGTAACTTTATCCTGTTCGGCCAACCGGACGTAACCATCATTGTGGCCGATGCCACCCGCCTGGAGCGCAACTTAAACCTGGTGCTGCAAGTGCTGGAAATCACCGACCGGGCAGTGCTGGCGCTCAACCTGATGGATGAAGCCCGCCGGCACGGCATTACCGTCGATGAGCGTTCTCTGGCGCGCGATCTGGGCGTACCGGTCATACCGACTGCGGCTCGCTCGCGGCAAGGGGTTCCTGAATTATTGCAGGCGGTCAATGATGTTGCTACCGGCGCGTTTGTGTGCAAACCGCATCGCATTAAAAATGAACCGCCCGCTCTCAAATCGGCCATTAAAGCATTGGTCGAACAGTTGGAAACAGCATTTCCCGGCTTGCCGAATGCCCGCTGGGTAGCGCTGCGGCTGCTCGATGGCGATCAACGCATCATCGAGGCTGTAAAGCGCGGCGAACTGGGCGATCTCACACGCGACGATCCCGGCCAAACCAATGGCGATCTGGTCATCCAATTGCAGGAGGTGCAGCATGCTTAATACCGGACAGATGAACCCGTCTGAAAATGCGCTGCCCAACGCCGCACAAAATATTCTGGATACAGCCAATCGAATGCGTTGGGAAGTAGGTAACAGCGCCCATGAGAAAATTGTTGAAACCATCTACACCGATGCGGCTCGCATTGCCGACCGGGCTGTTACCTATCCCGACACTCCGCCCCGTTTCAACCTCGACCGCACCATTGACCGATTGGTGACCAGCCGCATCTGGGGCTTTCCCCTGATGATTTTGCTGTTTACCTTTGTTTTTTGGTTTACTATCATAGGGGCTAACTATCCGTCATCGTTCCTGGCCTGGCTGCTGCTCGATAACGTTCACCCGCTACTCAAAGAGGGCAGCGCAGCTATTGGCCTGCCGTGGTGGCTCGATGGCCTGCTTATCGACGGGATGTATCTGGCTACGGCATGGGTCATCGCTGTGATGCTGCCGCCGATGGCTATCTTCTTTCCGCTGTTTACCCTGCTGGAAGATTTCGGCTACCTGCCGCGTGTCGCCTTTAACCTGGATAACATCTTTAAAAAATCCGGCGCACACGGTAAGCAGTCGCTGAGTATGATGATGGGTTTTGGCTGCAATGCCGCAGGTGTGATTGCCACACGGGTCATCGATAGCCCACGTGAACGACTG
>JAGRBY010001208.1 GCA_020433835.1 Anaerolineae bacterium
GGTTGCAGAGTTGCAGGGTAGCAAGGTTACTACTCGGCCACCCTGCTGCCTTCTTTCTCCTCCGTAAGCAGTTTTTGATACAGGTCTGACAGTTCAGCGGCCATTTTGTCCCAGGAGAAGGTGGCCGCCCGGGCGTGGCCGGCCTTGGATAGCTTGTGGTACAGATCCTCGTCGAAGAGAAGGGTTGCCATAGCGTGGGCGATGGCTTCGGTATCGAAAGGATCGATCAGCAGGCCGGCCGACCCCACGACCTCCGGCAGGGATGATCGATTGGAGGCGATAACGGGCGTGCCGCAGGCCATCGCCTCCAGGGCCGGTAAACCAAAGCCCTCGTATAGGCTGGGATATATAAATAGGGTGGCGGCGTTGTAAAGATAGGGCAGGTCGGCATCGGGTACGAAGCCGAGGAAGCGGACGCGGTCGGTTAAGCCTTGATTTTTGACTTCTTTGAAGATTTCATCGGCTTGCCAGCCGGGGCCGCCGGCAATGACCAACAAGACATCGGCCTTGATCTGAGCAAAAGCTTGGATGAGGCGCTGGTAATTTTTACGGGGTTGGACGGTCCCCACACTTAAGATGAAAGGTTTTTGGCCCAGATTGTATTTGGCCCGAATAATCGTTATGCCGAGAGGATCATTCATCGGGTAAAATTCGGAGGTGATGCCGGGGTATAGAATGCTGATTTTCTGCGGATCGGTCTGGTATAGCTCGATCAGGTCGTGGGCGGTGGCTTTAGAGATGGCGATGACGTGATCGGCCTGATCGACGGAGCGGCGCACCCAGGTGGTGAGATGATGGCTCATACCGGGCATGACGCTGTCGGGTTCTCTGATGAAGGAGAGATCGAAGACCGTGAGCAGCGTGCGCGTACCGGGCTTAACCGGGCGTAGGACAAAATCAGGCGCGTGGAAGAGATCAAGCGGGCCGGTCCAGCGCTCGATAGGCAGGGGCATGCGCAATCGGTACCACAGCCGTCCCAACCAGCGTTCGGTCAGGCGGGTGGGGTGCCAGCTAAAGCGCTCATCAAGCTCAGGCGGCGGCTCGCTGCGGCCGGCCTGGGCAACAAACAGCCGATAGGCCGGGCTGTTGGAGCCGGGTTTAAGGCGGGCCAGGGCGTTGACCATCTCGCGGGTGTAGCGGCCAATACCGGCGGTTTGGTGAACCGCAGATGTATACTCGATGCCAATACGTGCGTTCATGCCCTAACTATGGTGCGCTTTAACAATATTGTCAATTTTAGGCAATAGGCCAAATTACACGGTTTTATGTTTGCCGGTCTTGTGATATAATCGAAGTAGGGAACAGTCACCGGAGGCAATGAAGAATAATGGCAACACGGTTAAAAATTGATTTAGCGCAAGGCGTGTTGGAAGTTGAGGGCAGCGAGACGTTTGTTAAGGCGATCTATGCTGATTTTAAGGCACATTTTGTAGAAGATGAGACGGCTGAGGAGTCGCTTGTAACGGCCAAACCCAAGCGGACCCGCACCCGAAAGACAACACGCACAACGACAAAAGCAAGCACCAGAAAAACCGTCGCTAAAAAGACCAAACCGGCCGATGTTGAAGCACCCTCGGCTGACACGGAAGCCTCGCCGGCGGAGGCCGCTGAAATAACCGAGACCAAACCTGTGGTTGAGAAAATTGCCTATAACTTCATCGAAGGTTTAAGCCTGGGAGCAGCTAACGGGCGGCCATCGCTGGTTGAATTTATGGATACCAAAGTTCCCA
>JAGRBY010001209.1 GCA_020433835.1 Anaerolineae bacterium
GAATCGTCCCGCCTGGGTTCGAGCAACAGTAGATAAGCCTATGTTGCTCAAACTAATGGCTGGCAATGATGGGCTCCTTACGCTGGAATGTACTGGTTTATATGGCCCTGAATTCCTGTTGGTCTGCCCCTCAGGTAAGGGGTAACTTTCCTTTGCAAAAGAGAAGTTCTCATTCTTTTGATAGTGTGAATCCAAAAGCTAACTAACAGAAAGGTACAACAATGAACAAGAAGCTGAATCGAAGAGATTTTGCAAGATATATGGTCGCAGGAGGTGCAGGCCTACTTACGACTGCTACTATGCCTAAGATTACCCTAGGGCAAGATAACTCTCATGTGATCCATCTGCCTCTCATTGCCAACGGTGCTCTACCTCCGGTAGAGCCTGGTCTCAGTCAACCAATTATGCCCGTTTTCGATGATATCTCTATATTCATGCTACAAAAACTAAAGCTGGAAGCGATTGGAGGCGTAAATTCAGTGGCTCCGAATTGGTTGGGGCAGGAAATAGCCAACTGGAACCCAGCTATAGCCGAAGCAATAAAGCAGAAAACAAATCTTTCTGCACTCACTTCTTGGGCACCAATGGAAGATTTTACATTTGATCCGAACGCACTTGCTGCTGCCGATATCCAAAAGCTAGAGCAAAGCGGTGTGATTACCGAACGTCTTCGTGAAGTTTGGGGAAAGGACATAGCCACAGAAGCGCCTGTGCAAGCAGCCAACACTACCTACCTCGGTTTCTACATCAGGCGGATACAATGCGAGAAAGAAACCGGAGAATGGGGTGATGACGAGATCGCAATAGCAGGTGTCTCCGTTGATGAAAGCGGCGATACGAAGAAAATAGATGAACAGCGCATTGAAGGAGATTTTAGCGACGGCGATTCTCGTTTCTATCCAAATTGGCGGTATCACAGCTTTAATATTACAGAGCCTGTGGATAGTATTCTTCAATGGCCCAAAAAGTACACAATGACCTTAATCATGGCTGAAAAGGACGGTAGCGGTTTCCAAGACTTTGTGAATAACCTATGGATTCGGGTTCGTGATCAGGTTCAATCTTTAATTACGGCAGGGATAAATCTTGCATTAACGTCTATTCTAGGCCCAGTATTTGCAGGTGCGATTGGTGCAGCCGTAGGATGGGTAATCGGCAAGTTTATTGGTTGGCTTCTGAGCTTTGGTAAGGATGATATGTTCAAGCCAGTGGCAACAAAAGAGGATATTCGGGGCTATGATCACTATTGGATGAACTGGGGGCAAAAAAGCACTGTTTCGCCTGTAAAACGTTTAATGTTTGAGGAACTCAAAGGAGGTGGCATCTACAGTATCAACTACAACTGGCAACTTTCTTAAAAGCTCCCATAGTAGTTACGGCATCAGTCAATAGTATCTTAAGCCAGTCGCAGAAACCTCTACAGCCGGTTTCCTTTCTCTATACAAGTTGGACCAGCGGGCGCAATCACGCAGGAGTTACGGTTTCGCATTAGTTTCTAATAGTTAAGAAACTCAATTAGTGCCAAAATTTTCTTAACTTTGATTAATTTGTCAAATTTCTTTACCTATTTTCTAGCGATTTCTTCTCCGTATCGCCAGCTTTAAGCAAAGTAAAGAATACGACCATTTTATTTACCGCTTCATTTCTTATTTTTGAAGCGATTTCAAACACAAAGTTACGGTTTGGGGCGCATTGCTGGTGTCAAACCGTAATTCTCTATTCA
>JAGRBY010000120.1 GCA_020433835.1 Anaerolineae bacterium
TAATGGAAGGCAAACCCGATTTTAAGGGGCAGTTTAGAAATCTCTTACAAAGTTTTGCCACGGATGTCGATCGCTACGACAGCAGCGCTACCACTGCCCAAGAACAAGACTGGGCATCAGAGCTGTCGGAAACCCAACAACAAGCCGATACCATAGCCGCCGATCTAATTCGGCTGCGCGATGCCCAAGATTTTTCACTGTTTCATATCGAAGATGCCGAAGTTAAGCTCAATGCCTTTTTGGCCCACAACGTTCGTGTGGCTCGCCCTGAAGATGATGCTCTTTATCAAAACGCCGTAAGCGGCATGCAAGAATATCTCAACGAAATGTCGCTAGCAATTGCCTCATATCTGGCCTCGCCCGATCCTTCTGAATTGGTACGATTTGATGAAGGCGTAATCGGGTTTCAACATCACCATAATATCTTCGAGGCGCTCGTCCAAAATTCAGAAGAACAGTTTTGGAGTAACTACATCGGCAACCTATTCAATCAGATTAAGATCACGGGCACCTTTTTAATGCGTGGGCGCGACCGGCAGCAGCAGCAGTTTGCCACGTTTGCCGACTTGTTGCATCAAGCGGGTGATGAGATACTGGTCGGCCAAATTCAGCCCCATGCTGCCGAAAACCTGGCGGCAACCCAACAACAACTGGCTACGGCGATGAATTTGGCAATAGCCAGCAGCCTGTTAGTCGCGGCCTTATCCTCAGTGGTGGCCGGGGTGGTCACCTGGCCACTGTTGCGGCGAATTGATACCGGTATCGGCGCATTGGTACGGGGAGCCAGACGTGTGGCGGACGGTGATCTTTCTGAACCGGTTTCACTCTCCGGTGATGATGAACTGGGCCAACTGGCTGATGCCTTTGATGGGATGATGGCCGAACTGGCCGTTCGAGAGCGGCGCCTGACGGCCCGTTTATCGGAATTGGAGGCCCTGCGCCAAGTTAGCCTCCAGTTAACCAGCACGCTGGACCCTGATCGGGTCCTCGATACCATTGCCTCCAGCGCCTTGCGTCTGGTCAACGCTGCGGAAGTCCGCATTTTTGTCTATAATCAGAAAGACCTGCAATTTGCAGCCAGTGTTGCCGCCGACAGCGTTGAAGGCCGGCCGCCGCGTGTTCCGCGTGATGATGGTATCACCGTGACGGCGGCCCAAACCGGACAACCCCAGGTCATTAATAACGCCGCCGAGCATCCACTCTACACCGTGCCGGAAATGCGCGAGTGGGGGATTAAAGCTGCCGCCGCCTTTCCCCTAAAACAAAACAATCTGGTTGCGGGCGTGATGGGCGTGTCGCTGAAGGACCGCGCCTCCTTTAGCGACGACAACCTGCGCATCTTACAGTTACTCTCTGACCAGGCCGCTATTGCGCTAGCCAACGCCCGGCTGTACGAACGGCTAGCCGTGCGCGAAGCCCGACTGCGGACGCTGGCTGAGCAGCTTTCGCAAATCCAGGAGGAAGAGCGGCGGCGCATCGGTTTAGATTTGCACGATGGTCTCACCCAATTGCTGTTAAGCGCCAATATGCACCTCAACACCCTCACGGCGTTAGTTAACGGATTAGACGCTCAGGCTGCTGGGGAATTACATAGAGGTCAGGCCCGGTTACGTGAAGCCATCAAGGAGGCACGCTGGGTGGTTTCGGAACTGCGCCCGGCGGCATTGGAAGATTTCGGCTTGGTTTCCGGTCTGCACCAATACGCCACCGATCTGGCCGAGCTGGAACAGTGGCAGCTTGAATTTGTCGATGATTTGGAACGCATTAAGCTCAACCCCGTTCTGGAAACCGCCATCTTTCGTATCGCCCAAGAGGCTCTAACCAACGCCCGCAAATACGCCCACCCCGACCGGGTGCGGGTCTCGCTGCATCTTAAGCGGCCCAACCTGGTGCTGGAAATACGCGATTGGGGACGCGGCTTTAACCTGGATAAGATCGGCAAAACCAACGGCAGCGCCCATTTTGGCCTAACCGGTATGCGCGAGCGAGCGGTACTGCTGGGTGGCGACCTGCATGTTGAGAGTCAACCCAACGAGGGGACAAAAATTACAGCCTACATCCCACTTTACGCTGTGGAGGAAAAATGAGCGAGGAGATTCAAAAAAAGATCCGCGTGCTTATCGTCGATGACCATCCGATGGTACGTGAGGGACTGCACAGCATGCTAACCGCGCCCGATATTGAAGTGGTCGGCCAGGCCGGCAGTGGTCATGAAGCCATCGAGCAATTCAAACAATTAGAACCCGATGTTACCCTAATGGATATTCGCATGCCGGACATGGACGGTCTGGATGCCCTGCAAGCCATTAACGGTTTAGATCTCTCCACGCGAGTAATCATCATTACCACCTATCGCAGCACGGCTTACCTGCTGCGTGCCCTGGCCGGTGGGGCCGCCGGCTTTGTGCTGAAGGACATTCCTCGCGAAGAACTGCTAAACACCGTCCGCGCCGTAGCCAGAGGTGAATCGCGGGTAGACCGTGAATTTCTACAGAATGTCCTGCGCAACCTGGATAACTCTCCCGAAGACGAGCCTGACGAAGCTCCGCTGCTGCTGGAGCCGCTGACCCCCCGTGAGATGGATGTGCTGCGCCTACTGGTTGAAGGCTTGACCAACCAGGGCATCGCCCACGCGCTCGTGCTTAGCCCAACCACGGTCAAAAGTTATCTGCAAACCGTCTTTAAAAAGCTCGATGTCTCCGACCGCACCCAGGCCGCAGTTAAGGCCATCCGGTTGGGGCTGGTTAAGTAGTAACTAGTAACTGGTAATTAGAGACTCAGTCTCCAGTCTCCAATCTCCAGTCTCCGGTCTCTATTTGCTCTTCAGCAACGCCCCCGCACAAGCTTTTTTAATCCATTGGGTGACAAGTAACTGATCGGTGTCGGCCAGGTCGACCGGGTCGCCGTTGAGAGTGCGCAAGGATGCTGCCGCGGGCCAGGGTAGGGTCTCGCCGTGAGGCAGAACCAGGGTGGCGGCTTCGGTAGTGGCAAAGGGGCGCAGTGCCTGAAAAACAATGTAGCGCCCGTTTTCCCCGGCAATGATCTCGGCCAGTGTGTCTTCGTCACGATAATTATGGCGTTTTGCTTTCATTCGGCCAAATTGGGCAGTGGTTTTATTGGCTTTGAAGAAGGGGGCGCGCGTGGGGCGCGGCCATTCGGCTCGCAGTCCGGCAGGATTATGCTCGATGCGGCGGCAGAGATCGACGATGCCGGTGGCGGCCTGACCGGAGTGGCTCAGGTGGCGCAGGTCGAGCCGAACGGTGTGCAGTCCGGCCTGGCGCAGCGCGATCAGGCGGTCGAGAATGAATTGCTCTTTGTCGAGAAACATCAGCGTACCGTGTCGGGTCTCGATGGTGGGGAAGAGGCGCAGACTGCTCGCCTCATCCGGTGTGGCGAGGGCCTCGACATAGGGCGCGGTTTCGTCGTCATCAGCCGCAAGGGGTTGGGCCAGCAGCGAGCGCGGCGAGTAGAAGAGCAAAATCGGGCCGACACCTAACACTTCGCAGCTAACAGGCAAACGGCGGCAGTATTCGACCAGCTTCTCTTCGGGCAGCTCAATAGACAGGATCAGCCGTGCCAGCGACGGGCGAAAGATATCGCACCAGCCCTTGAGCGCAGGCCAATTGTGGTTGCCGGTTTCGACAATAAGCTGCAAAGGCAGATTGGGATGCTGTGTGTGCAGCCAGTGGGCTGCTCCAATATCGCTGACGCGTACCGCATCGAACATCGACAGAAACGGGCCGGTGAGTTGGGCGCGGGCATCGGTCATCAGGCGTTCAGGCATAAGAGCATCCCAAACCAGCACCGGGCGCAGCTGCTGCTGTCGAGCAGACAGAGCTAACTGCCCGGCCTCTTCGAGCGAGAGCCGCCCCTGTCGGGCCAGCAAGGCCGGTTCGAGCAGTACTTCGGCCAGGTTATCGGCCTGGGCGCAGTGGTCGATATCGGTTTGATTGGTGGCGAAGGTCGTGAAGTTCATCGGTATTAGGGGTAAGGGGTAGGGAGTGGGGATTAAGGAAAATCGACTTCCACCCCTCTACGCTCTATTCTATGCTTTCTGCTTCTTGATTGACAATGCGGACTACGTTGAAAGGCGCGACGTTCGCTAGAGCCTCGGTTCGAGGTAGACAAACGACGCTGTCTTTGCGCATGGCGTCGATGGCGTGGCCGGTGACGTCATACAGGTGATCGACCTGCCAGCCGACGGGTTGATGGTTGAAGGGTAAAATTTCGATAGCGTCGCCGGTGGTCAGGGGTTCGAGCAGGCGCAGTACGATGGTGTCAGATTGGGTTTCGACGACCAGGCCCAGGTAGTGGTGGCTGCCGGTGTTGATGCCGCCGATTTGGCCGAAGACGGAATTCGGCCCGGCGGGTGTGTCGAGCGACCCGCTAAAATAGTCGCGATGGGGCATTGTTTGCAGTTCGTGGCTGAGCCGGTTAAGTAGATCGGCATTCAAAGTGCCGTCGGCGTAGGCGTCGATGAGTTGGCGGTAAGTTTTGACGGTGGTGGCGACGTAAAGCGACGACTTCATGCGCCCCTCGATTTTGAGTGAGCAGATGCGCTGGCTAAAGAAATCGGCAATGCTATGGACGCCCCACAGATCTTTAGACGACATAAAGGTGCGCGGTGTCGCGTCGAGTAGGTCGTTGACGGAGATAACGGTGTCGGTGGCGGCGTGAAGTTGGTAGGGCAGGCGGCAGGATTGCACACAGCCACCCCGGTTTGAGTCGCGTCCGGCGGTGAAGTTGGAGATAGTGCAGTGGCCGGAGTAGGCCATACACATCGCCCCGTGGGTGAACATCTCGACGTCGATACCGGCCTGCTGCTGAATGCGACCGGCCTCGGTCACGGTTAGCTCACGGCCCACAATCAGCCGCCGAACGCCCAGGGCTTTCCAGACGTGGGCGGCTTCGCTGTTGAGACAGGAGGCCTGGGTTGAGAGATGGATGTCGATATCGCAGCTCTGGCGGGCTGCGCTGAGTACGCCTAAATCGGAAATGATGAGGGCATCGATGCCAATCGCTTCGAGGAAGCGGCAGTAGCTATCAAGGCCCTCGAAGTCGTCATCGTGCAGAAAGGCGTTGAGGGTGATGTACAGCTTGGCACCGTGATGATGGGCAAAGGCGGCACCTTCGGCCAACTCCGCATCGCTGAAGTTATCGGCCCGGGCGCGCAGCCCGTAGCGCGGGCCGCCCACGTAAACGGCATCGGCCCCATAGGCCACCGCTACTTTGAGACGCTCTATATTTTTCGCCGGAGCGAGTAATTCGGGTTTGAACATGATGAACTATGAATTATGAGGGATGAATTATGAATTAGACGGTGGCGATTAGGGTTTGAAAGTTGACGATTGCCGTTACTTGCAAATTTCTAAACTCCACAAACTCCTAAGAAGCTGTTTGAAAAGCCTCAAAGGGTCCACAGATGAACACAGATTCTCACAGATACTATCAATAGTCAGATAAAAATCAGTGACTATCTGTGACAATCTGTGGACAACTCTGTAAACACTGACTTTTTAAACAGCTTCTAAACTCCACAAACTCCTAAACTCCACAAACTCTCTTATTATCTTAATCAAAAAGAGGGGGCTGGCAATTTGGAGAGGCGTTTGGGAGCATTTCAGTTTGGGGGCAGACTTTTTTGAAAAAGCATCCCGAGTAGCCGGAGCATCGCGGAGGCGTATCGAGGGGTGCGGCTACAACGACGATTCGAGGGCCAACCCGCACCCCTCGATACACGCTTCACTTTGTTTCGCGTTACTCGGGATGCTAGACTTGAAACTCGCCCCATAACTGAAACGCACCTGGAAAAGCCTACATAATTGACTCTCGTTAATGAACGTTGTACGATTTAATTATCCAATTTTCGGTTGATCTATAGTGGGAGGGAGAACCATGAAGAGACAGCCTGGGCGGCTTATCCGCCTGCTTTTTGGAATGGGGATGATGCTGATTTTGTTTGCCGGTTGGCCCTTATCGGCCCAAGGTCAACCCCCGGCCTCGTCAAAACAACAGCAACCATGTTATACCTGTCACGTTCCACCACCTCCGCCCCCTGGGTGGCAGCAGCGAAATCACCTCGAACCCTCGACGACTATGCCGGACTCGATGTTACCGCCTGCGGAGACTCCTCAGAGTACGCCTGCAGGTCTCACCTCTTATCATTTCGAACCCAGTGTCGTGGTAAAGTGGAACGAACTGATGTTAGCAGCCGTTCGCAATGGGCCGCCGCGCCCAACCGTCATTTCCCGCTCTTTATATATGGTTCATGCCGCCATGTACGATGCCTGGAGTGCGTATGATACCGTGGCCGAACCCACTGTGCCCGGTTATGTTGTGCGCCAGCCGGTCGAAGCCCATACTCAAGACAATCAGGCGGCTGCGGTCAGCCAGGCAGCATACCATATGCTGGCTGCGCAATTCCCTGAATACGAACAGAGCACGCACTCCTTCAGCCGGATGATGCAGGTGCTGGGTTATGAAATTGTAGACAGTGGTGATACATCTAACCCGGCCGGGATCGGATATCTGGCTGCTCAGGGTGTGCTCGAATCGCGTCAGGATGATGGCTCGAATGTGGCCAACAACTATGCCGATATCACCTCGGATGTTTACCCCGAACTGTACAAGCCGGTCAACAGCGCCGACCCCGGCACCGGCAAAGTACCGGGCCAGGCCGCCTTCGATCCCAACCACTGGCAGCCGCTGCGCGTGCCAACCGGCTATATTGTTGATTCGTCCGGTGTACCGGTAATAGACCCCACCCAGACCAACAGTTATAAAGATCAAGCCTTTTTAACGCCCCATTGGGGAGCGGTAAAACCGTTTGCTCTCACATCGGGCGACCAGTTTCGCCCACCGGCTCCTCCTCAACAGGGTTCTAACGAACCTTATACCGATGCTTTGGGCCACACCATGCTCTCTGACGAGGCCTATCGTCGGCAATTTAACGAAGTGTTGATGTTTAATTCTACGTTGACCGATGAGATGAAATGCATCGCCGAGTATTGGGCCGATGGGCCGCGCTCGGAGACACCGCCGGGCCATTGGAACGCTCTGGCCCACGGCATCTCCTACCGTGATCGTCATACGATTGCCGACGATGTAAAACTTTATCTGGCTCTCAACGGGGCGCTGTTTGATGCCAGCATTTCCGCCTGGGATGCCAAACGCGCCTACGATTCCGTTCGCCCGGCGTCGGCTATTCGGCATATGTATTACGGCCAGTTTATTCGAGCCTGGGCCGGCCCCAATAACGGCTCTCAGCAAATTTTGGGCGAACAGTGGCAGCCATATCAGGCTCTCACTTTTGTAACCCCCGCCTTTCCTGAATATGTGTCGGGTCACAGTACCTTTAGCGCCGCTGCCGCCGAGATATTGACCCGTTTTACAGGCGCAAACCGGTTTTATGACGGCAGAACTGTCCTCTATGATGATTTCAACGGCGATGGCGTGCCTGATATGCTGGGAGAGCACGTTATCAAGGTAGGCGGTAATATGTTTGAGTTCAGCCCGCAAAAGGTGATTGTTTTACAGTGGAATACATTCCAAGAGGCAGCTGATGAGGCCGGTATCTCGCGGTTGTACGGAGGTATCCACATTCAAGATGCGGATCGATACGGGCGGCGCATGGGTAAAGATATTGCTGATGGGGCTTACGCACTGGCCGAGCAATATTGGACTGGAACTATCGAGCGGTGAGGACTCAAAACTTCCACGATACGTAAAAGGGAGATAAGGAGATTAGAGATTGGGAGATTGGCCGTAGAAATCTCCTTATCTCTCCATCTCCCTTTGCGTATGCAAAAGTTATGTGTTTTTCCACGCCTACACCACAGCCGGAACCTCATTACCGGCTTCTTTAATAGCGGCCGGCACATCCGTAAAGTACAGAATAATCATACCAATAATGAAGAAGGTGATAATCGGCAGGATGGCAATCCGCGAACTGCCCGACATCTGTACGGCGGTACCGAAGACCACCGGCCCAATCCACGATGTGCCTCGCTCGCTAATTTCATATAGACCGAAGTAGGCCGACTCGCGATTTTCAGGAATCATCTGCGAAAAGAGTGAGCGGCTCAACGCCTGCGAACTCCCCAAAACAATGCCCGTCGTGAAGCCTAAAATCCAGAATTGTAGCTCTGTATAAAGGAAGCCATAGGCATAAATAACCGAAGCCGCCCAGATGAGGAGGTTGATAATGATGGTCCACTTGGCTCCGATCCGCGCCGCCAAAAGATTAAACAGCCAGGCTCCGGCAGCGGCTACAAACTGCACAAACAGGATAACAATCACCAGCGTCTCGTAGCCCATCCCCAACTCGCTAACGGCAAAAAGGCCGGAGGCCACAATCACCGTTTGGATGCCATCATTATAAATCAGATATCCTACCAGAAAGCGGAGCGTTTTAGGATAGCGATGATACATTTCCTTCAGTGAGGCGATAAACTCTTTGAGGCTGTAGGTCAGGTAATTGGCGTTGGCGGGCAGCTTGTTTTCCGGCTGGCGCTGCCGCAGATGACGCTGCGGAAAAATAACGGTGAAAAAGAGCCACCATAATCCGGCGCTGGCCAAACTGAGACGTACTGCCAGCCCGGTATCGGCCATAAAGTTGACCATCAGAATGTTGATGATTAACAGAACGCCACCGCCGGTGTAGCCATAACCAAATCCTTGCGAACTGACCCGGTCTCGATTATCCGGGCTGGCGATATCGGGCAGGAAGGCGTTATAAAAGACCAGCGCCGCGCCAAACGAGAGATTCGCAATGAGGAACAGCGCCCCTCCCAGCAAGACCAGATTACCCTGTACAAAAAAGAGGAGGATGGTGGCGATGGCTCCGGTATAGGCAAAAAGAAGCAAAAGTGTTTTTTTTAGGGGCGAATAATCGGCCAGCGTGCCGAGAATAGGCAGAAAAATTACCTGCATCCCCACCGACAGCGAAACGCAGTAGGGAAAAAAAGCATCGGCTTCGATGCCATAGCCAAACACATTAACAAAGCCGCCGTGAGCACGCGCCAGTTCGGCCAGGTACGGCCCCAAAAAGGTGGTTACGACGGTACTGCCAAAAGGTGAGTTGGCCCAGTCGTACATGATCCAACTGAAGATTTCGCGTTTGTCGTCCAGGGAACAGATCCTCACTTATCTTAATAAAGTGAGTTCATTGTACCAATGAATACAGAGAATGTCACCTATCGAAGGGTAGGTCAGAGCCTCTCTATTGATGTACAGACGAAGCCAGCGTTAGCCATAGCGGTTTGGTGTCACAGGATTATGATAATGTTCCTGGCAGGAATCTGTTATTCATGCTCTCCTAACGGCCTGCCGATGCGGTTTTAAACCAAATTGACGTAAAATATTAGAGATTTCTATCTTGACAGCGGATTGAAACCATGCTATTGTGTCTATATTGTTAGTTGTTGTTCAGTCTAAAGTAAGAGTACGATCTGAAATTGATTTTGAACCTCTAGCAAGACCAATATTTTTAAGAAAGGAGGTTTAATACAATGGCAGATCGTGAAGTAGGCACCGTCAAGTGGTTCAACCCCAATAAAGGCTTTGGTTTTATTGAACGCAATAACGGCAAAGATGTTTTTGTTCATTACAGTGCAATTAACAGCACCGGGTACCGCTCTCTAGAAGAAGGTCAGCGTGTAGAGTTCACCGTAGTAGAAGGCAAAAAAGGTCCCCAAGCTCAAGATGTAAGTCTGGCTTAGCAAACTCTAAAGAGCGCTACCAATTGGTAGCGCTCTTTTTTTATTAACGGTTAACCTAAAATGCCGCAAAAAGTAGCGTCCTTTCTTAGCAAAGGGCGCTACTTTTTTTATATTCGTATTGGCATTTGTAGGCAGCGTCGACTCCCTTTACAATATTTCTTTACTATGGGGAGGCAAAAAGCCTATGTCGTCAATCAAATTCACCCGTCGTCAATTCTTGAAACACAGTCTAGCCGTGCCTGTCCTGCTGCGTTATCCTCACAGTCAGGCAGCGGAGTCTCAGGTTCAATTCGTCTGGTCCGGAGCGATTACGCCCACATCGGCTACCGTTAAGGCCAAAATCACCCGCGACAGCCAGGCCGTGCGCTTGCTGGTTAGCCCCAATGCCGATTTCAGCCAGCCCCGTGCCTCCGCTGTGCAGAGCGCCGATCTCGCCTCCAACAACCGGGTTGTTGCTTTCACCCTTACCGATCTCACCCCGAATACGGCCTACACCTATGCCGTTGAGGTCGATGGCACGCTCGACACCACCCGGCGCGGTCAGTTCAAAACCTTTCCCACCGGCCCGGCCTCATTTATGATCGCCTTCGGTTCCTGCGCCGAAACCGGCTCGGCCCACCCGATCTTCGAAACCATTCGCAACCTCAACCCCCTCTTTTTCATCCATACCGGCGATTTCCACTACCTCGATATTCCCACCAATAACCGCGCCCTCTTTCGCGATGCCTTCGAGACGGTGCTGGCCTCGCCCACCCAATCATCGTTGTATCGGTCCACGCCGCTGGTTTACATCTGGGATGACCATGACTTCGGCCCCAACGATAGCACCGCGCTCTCTGCCAGCCGACCAGCGGCGCGATTGACCTACCAAGAATACGTACCGCACTATCCATTGGCCGCAGGCAGCGGCGATGTGCCAATCTACCACGCCTTCACCGTCGGACGGGTGCGCTTTATCGTCACCGATTTGCGCTCCGAGCGCAGCCCCAAACTCGATCCCGATGATGCCAACAAAAGCATGCTGGGTTCCGAGCAAAAAGCCTGGTTCAAAGATGAACTGCTGCGGGCCAAAGACGATCACGCCCTAATTATCTGGGTCAGCAGCGTCGATTGGCTGCCGGATCTCAGTGACGGCTGGTATCTATACAGCACCGAGCGGCGCGAACTGGCCGACTTTATCCAGGCCAACGCCATCGACAATCTGGCGATGATTGCCGGTGATTTGCACATGGTCGGCATCGACAACGGCAGCCACGCCGATTTTACCACGACCGGGGGTGGCGGTTTCCCTATCTTTCAAGCCTCCCCGCTCGACCGCTTTGGCTTTGACGCCGAAGCACCTTACAGCGAGGGCCGGGTTGCCCAACGGGGGCAGTTTGGCATTATGAATGTTATCGATGACGGCGGCGCGACGGTTTGGGTTGAGTGGAGCGCTCGCAGCTGGAGCAATGAAGAGCTGCTGGCTTACCGTTTTTCGGTGCAGGTGCCATGAAACAATTAACTCTGGCCGCCATTGGCTGCGGCAATCGCACCCAAATCTACCTTGACCTGGCTGCTCGCCAGCCGGAGCGCTACCGGATTGTTGCCGCCGCCGATCCCGACCCGGAACGGGTCGAGATTATCCGCCGTTTGTCTGGCAATCCTGACTTCATCGGCTTCGCCATGGCTGACGATATTCTGGCCCAGCCTCGCCTGGCCGATGTGATGATCATCGGCACCCAGGACAATTATCATTACGCGCCCTGTCGGCAAGCTTTGGAGCAGGGCTATGATATTTTGTTGGAGAAACCCATCGCCCAAACGCTGGCGGAGGTTATCGACCTGGAGCAGCAGGCCGCGCGGCTGGGGCGCCGGGTGCTGGTTTGCCATGTGTTGCGCTATACTCCCTTTTATCACAAGGTCAAAGCCATCGTTGATAGCGGAGCGCTGGGTGAGATGGTGAGCCTGAACGCCGTCGAGGGCGTGGGCGATTGGCACCAGGCTCATTCCTATGTGCGGGGTAAATGGGCCGTATCCGAACAGGCCACGCCGATGATTGTCGCCAAAAGCTGCCACGATATGGATATCATCGCCTGGCTGTTCGACCGGCCATGTCACAACCTGTCCAGTTGGGGCGACCTGACCTACTTCACCGCCGCCAATGCGCCGGCCGATGCCCCCCTGCGCTGTACCGATGGCTGTCTCCACGCTGCCACCTGTCCCTACAACGCCGCGCTCTACCTAACCAAGCACCGCCACTGGCTTGATTTTATCTACACCAACGCTGCCGCAGCTTCGGATGATGCTCTCCGCGCCTGGTTGACGACCAGTCCGTGGAGCCGCTGCGTCTACCGCTGCGATAACACGGCGGTCGATCATCAGGTTATCGCCATGCGCTTTCAAGGCGGGGCCACCGCTACCTTTACGATGACCGCCTTCGGCTGGGGCCGCGATATCGAGATTTTCGGCACGCGGGCCAGGCTGTGGGGTGGCGCTTCCTGTCTCAGCCACGCCGGCGTCGACATCATTGTTGAAGAGCATGCCACCGGCGAACGCGTTTCGTACACCATCCCCCACGCTGAGAGCGGCCACGGCGGCGGCGACTCCGGTTTGATCGATGCCCTCTACACCGAAATGACGCGCCCCGACACCACCACCTTGCGCTCCTCCATCTCTGTTTCCGTCGCCAGCCATGTTATGGCCTTTGCCGCCGAAACCGCCCGCCAAACCGGCCAGACCATAAACCTGACGGAGTTCTATAACGCCATACCGCAGGCAAACACGTGAGGAAATGAGAAGATAAAGAGATGGGGAGATTTGTAAAGTCAATCACCAATCTCCAGTTACCAATCTCCAATTACCAATTCCCTTTCCACCACCCATTCTTGTGAAATCATCGGCTCAACGATACAATGAGCATGCGCAAAATTGTATGAGAGTTCGTCGAGCTATCGCTTAGAGTTCTCGCAGCTTGTTACGACTTCGTCCCTCAGCAGCATCGGGATCGATGCGTATTGCCTCGCTTCGCCCACTCTAACGATACCCCGAACGCATCAAAACTTAATTGAGGAAGAAGGGATAATGCTCAAGAAATTACGCTTATTGGCACTTGTTCTCTGTTTGGTCGTTGTTACGTCAGCCATTGTTAACGCAGCTCCACTTCATCAGGTTCCCGATGGGGAAGAATACATTGTGCAAGGGGGCGACTGGCTTAGCAAGATCGCCGAGAAATATTATGGCGAAGCCCAACAGTACCCCACCATTATCGAGGCCACCAATGCCAAGGCCGGCCAAGATGCTTCGTTTACCGCCATCACCGATGAAAACTTAATCGAAATCGGCCAGAAACTGTGGGTTCCCATCGAGCGGGATGCCGATGTGGTCACTGTCAACAACGTCGCTTTCAAGCCCGTCGAGATCAGCAGTTTGGGCATCCAAACCGTAGTGCCCGATGATTGGCCCAAAACCGAAGGCGACGATCCCTTGCTCCAAAATGCCTGGAGCGCCGGCCTGTTTAGCTTTGTCAGCTTCGCCACCACCCCCGGCAACGATACGCGGGTGGGGTTGGCCCGCCTGCTGCGCGTGCCGCCCGAAAGCTTAGCCAACGAAGCCGCCGGGGGTCAACTGGTTGAAGACCAAATCGGCGGCCGCGAGTGGGCCATCTTTGGCCGCGAAGAAGGGGGCATTACCTCCATCGCCGCCGCCACGGTTGCAGACAAAGTCATTTACCAGGTTAGTCTGTTTGCCGAAACCTCGCAGGCTATGACTATTCTGACCACCATTTTAGAAAACTTCCAAATCACCGACGCCGCCGTTAACCAACAGACCATTACTATAGAGGCTCCAGTTGCCGGCACCAGTTTAACCAACCCGTTCGAATTGCGCGGCACAACCACGCAGTATCCGTTCCAGGGACGGCTGATGTACCGCGTTCTGGATGAGTCCGGCAACCAGGTGGGCCGCGGTCCGTTTGAAGTAGTCGGGCAGTTAGGCCGGCCCTCGACCTTTGCCGTAGCGGCTACCTACCAGGTGCCGAGCGATGGCCCCGGCACCGTTGAAATTGCCGAAGTCAGCGCCGCCGATGGTACCATCATCGCCATTAACAGTGTCGGTGTCACCCTGCTGCAAGACCCATCCGGCTACGACATCATCATTGATGACCCGCTGCCCTTCACCAGCATCAGCAGCCCGGCCCAGGTGCGGGGCAAAATCAGCGACCGTCCCTTTGAGGGCCGGCTCAACTATCGCGTTGTCGATGCCGCCGGTGAAGAGTTGAATGCCGGTTTCATCGATTCGCGCGGCCAGGTGGGCCAGGTCAACATCTATGACAGCTTTATCGATTTCGATGTCACCCACGACGGACCGGGCCGGATTGAATTGTACGATATTCGCCCCGCCGACGGTGCCGTCTTCAGTATCAGCACCGTCAACGTCTGGCTGACCACCCCCCGCTAATATTCCAACTCATCCTGTTGTTGTGATAGTTTTGGTTGCATTATGGAATTAGACCGTGGGCAGCGAAGATTGTGTCCTTCGCTGTCCACTCACAACAAAATGGCTCCATTCTCCCAACCACGTAACACTTTTTTCAATCGGATCGTTAAAAACTACGGGCGTATTCAGCCTATTTTACGCACTGTATATCACGTCGTCCTGTTTATGACCAGAACCCCGGCTTTTTAGCGGCAAAAAAGAGGCATGCTCTATCTTAAAAGGTTTAGAACGTACGCCGTTGGAGATTAGCCCTCCCTAAACCCCTCCCTGTGGGAGGGACT
>JAGRBY010001210.1 GCA_020433835.1 Anaerolineae bacterium
GCCCAATGGGGGATCAGCAAAATTGGGGCGGACCAGGTCTGGAACGAATGGAATATTCGGGGCGACGGTATCGTTATTGCTAGCATCGATACCGGCGTTTACAGTAGTCACCCGGCTTTGATTAACCAATATCGCGGCACGGCCACCGGGAGCCACGATTACAACTGGTATGATCCCACCGGCGCCTACCCGACCGCACCGGGCGATAACAACGGCCACGGCACGCATACCGTTGGTACGATGGTCGGTGTAGATGGAACCAACCAAATCGGGGTGGCGCCTGCGGCAAAATGGATTGCGGCTAAAGGGTGCAGCAGTAGCAGTTGCAGCAGTACGCATCTATTGGCCGCGGCTGAATGGGTGTTGGCCCCTTATCCGATTGGCGGCTCAACCAGCAATGGTGATCCCAACCAGCGGCCCAACGTGGTCAACAACTCCTGGGGCGGTGGCAGCGGTGATCAGTGGTATCAGGCTGCGGTTCAGTCCTGGCGAGCAGCCGACATCTTTCCGGCCTTTGCCGCGGGCAACTCCGGTCCCAACGCAGGTACAATCAATTCGCCGGGGGATTACGCCGACAGCTTTGCCAGCGGCGCAACCGACAGTGGCGACAGCATTGCCTCGTTTAGCAGCCGAGGACCGTCATCATTAACTAGCGAAACCAAACCGGATATCAGCGCTCCGGGGTATAATATCTACTCTGCTTGGAATAACGGCTCCTATGCTACCATCAGCGGCACTTCTATGGCCAGCCCACACACTGCCGGTTGCGTCGCCTTGGTCAAAGTCGCCAACCCTGGCCTGACCGTCAGCCAGATTGAGGATGTACTGACCAGCACCTCGGTAGATTTAGGCAGTACCGGCCCCGACGACGATTTTGGCTATGGTCGGCTCGACTGTTACGCTGCTGTGGACGCTGTCCGGAGTGATGGTTGGCTAACGGCCAGCCCTGTCAACGGTCAGGTGACCTCCGGCGGCGCCGCCACGATTGAACTTACCTTTGATACGAACAGCCTGGCCGATGGAGATTATTCCGCCAGCCTAACGATTACCAGCAACGATCCCGATGAAAGCCCACTGACGATTCCGGTCTCGCTAGTTGTGGGCGACAGCAACACAACCCCGACTCCCACATCCACGCCCACGGCTACCCCGACGCCCACCAGCACTCCCACGCCTCCCGCTCCGCCTCAAGTTACCACGGTCAATGTCGATGGCAATAGCCTGGAAATTATCGGTAGCAATTTTATCAACCCGGTTCGGGCCTCGCTGGGTACGTATCCTCTGTCTAATGTAACCTTTGTTAACAGCGGGAAATTTCAGGCAATAGCGCCGTCCAATTTGCCGTCTGGTACCTACACCCTGATCGTCACTAACCCGGATGGACAAACGGCGAGCTACCCGGCCGCGTTCACTGTCGGCTCATCGGCGCTCGATTTGCAGGTGATTGCTCCCCAACGAGGCCGCGACGACGTACCCTCTCTGCTGTACGCTTTTGGATTAAACTTCAGCGAAGATGCAAGGGTTAAATTAGGATCCAGTTCCCTAACCACCCAGTATGTTAACCAAAACTTCCTGTGGGCCATTGTGCCGGCCGGTCAAACTCCCGGCTTGTACAATGTCTCGGTGACGGATAATGGTGTAACCGATACCCTCGCCAATGCCTACACCGTTTTTAGCGCCACTGACGATGATCTGTTGAGCCACAGCAGTTTGCTCTG
>JAGRBY010001211.1 GCA_020433835.1 Anaerolineae bacterium
CATTGACACCGCCAAGGAAGTGGTTGAGCAGTTCAATCAGGAGCATCCAAACATCCAAGTCAGCTACCAGTCTAACGCCTGGAGTGCTTGGCCGCAGGTGTTCACCACGGCCGTTGGCTCCGGCACCGCGCCCGATATCAGCACCGGCGGCGGATACCAAGCCGTCCAGTTCTACCCGGATGGGGCTATCTTGGAGCTTGACGACGTGGCCGCTGAATTCAAGCCGGAGGATTTTGTGCCTGGCCACCTCGAGGCCTTGAAGTACAATGGTCACTATATCGCCCTGCCGTGGGGCTTTGCTATCCGCATTCCCTACTATCGTAAGGACCTGTTCGAGGCGGCCGGCGTCACCCCGCCGACCAACTGGGATGAGCTACGGACGGTGCTCAATACGCTCACTACGGGGGACCAGTACGGTATTGCGTTTGCCGGCAACCACCCGCTCGGCTGGCAACAACTGTTCTCATTCATGTTCAACAACGGTGGCGGACTCTTTGCCGAGTCCGGTGAACTCGATGTGCTGAATGACCGCAACGTTGAAGCCTTGACTTTTGTTTCTGACCTAATCA
Organism: Anaerolineae bacterium; assembly: GCA_020433835.1. Next base: position 570 of record JAGRBY010001211.1, read on the forward strand.
AAGACGGTGTCGTCCACCCCGGCAGCGCCGGCTTTTCCGACGCGGACACGGTTAAAGCCTTTGCCAACGGCAGCGTAGCCATGATCGTCTTCACCCCCGGAACCGAAGATCGAGTACCAACCGTGAAAGATCAGGTTGAGTTGCTGGCCCCGATGACCGGACCTCACGGCGACCAGGGCACACTCGCCTTCGGCAACAACTTGATGGTCTACAGCCAAACCGAATATCCCGAAGAAACTAAAACGTTCTTAAAATGGTGGTCGGCCAACTCGCTGCCAATCTTCTCCGAGGGCCACTCCAGCAACCTGCCGGCGCGTATGTCGATTGTCGAGACCTTCTTCCAGGACAACGTCATTAATCAGCGCATTTTGGACGAGTGGGTGCCCATCAGTCACCTGTTCAACTACAAAGCGCCCGGCATCTTCCCTGCGCTGGCTGATATTGATGGGGGCGGTATGTTGAACACAATGGCGACGGATATCCTTCAGGGCAAGGACGTGGTCGAAGTACTGCAAAAACTTGAAACGACGCTTTCATCCCTTAAAACGCTCCAGCAGTAGTTTGAAAGTCGTTTTGAGAGTGAGGCGGCGCTAGCGTGGATGGTATTACCTGTTTGCGCTGCCGTGGTAATTTCAATTATCAAATCTAAGTTGCTCCCCATTGGCCAAAAATCATCCTGAGTAGCGATAGCGCATCGAAGGGTGATTTTTCGTCGCATCCCGAGTAGCCCAGAGCTTAGCAATGGGCGTATCAAGGGGGGCTGGTGGTAAAAGATGGTACCTTCCCCTTTCTTCGCCATCTTCGCTCTGCCCGTCGCCAACGTCCTTCGCAATTGGTTGAGGCTGCCCGCCGCTTTGCCGGCCTGCTACCCGGTTTAGCCCCTACCCCGCCCCCTTAGCTTAAGTTGATGCATATGGGGGTTGGGGTGGGGGCTTATTCACACCCATCAACGAAGACTTACTCGGTGGCTACACTAAATCTTGCATTAACGACTACGGATATCTGACTATCGTATTTTTAGAGGAGTGCGACAATGAAAGCTGGCTTATTTGACCTCGATGGTGTTGTTGTTGATACAGCCAAATATCATTATCTGGCCTGGCACGACCTGGCCCATCAGCTCGGTTTTGAATTCACCGAAAA
>JAGRBY010001212.1 GCA_020433835.1 Anaerolineae bacterium
ATGAAGAGCACGATTGACGCCTATTCGCCGCTGACACCCGTTCAGTTAACGCTGGTGCCCTCAGGGTCGGAAGACTGTCCGACAGTCATGGTTACTTATCATGGCAATGCTACGTATGAATTGGAACACTGCTACAACCCGTCGACTGCCGCCGAGTTGGATGCCTTGTTTAACTTCCTGCAAAACCATCCGCGGAGTTCAGCCCCGCCGGCGACGCTCCGCATTCGCACCGATGAGTCCAAAGCCTTTTACTGGCTGAATATCGTTCGGCCCAATAACAGCAGTTGGTCGCAAGTCGATGTCTCATACAACGCTGCCACCAAAAGCGTGAACGCCTCGAACATCAGCAACATCACCACCTTGGGCTTTAATCTTGGCTCGAATTCGATCACCGGCCCGGCCCAAATCGTGCAGTCGGGCATGCAAATACCTGGCGCCAGCACGACCTATCTGCTGAAAAAAGGCAGTAGCAAGACGCTGGTCAATTATGGCGGCAGCGGTTATCTGGCTGTGGCCGTAGACGGGAATACCAGCCTCAGCCTGTCGGCTATTTCCATCCAGGTTACGGCCAACCCAACCAGTATTCCGGAGGGTGGTTCGGTCAATTCCACCGTAACCGCCACGGTCATGGACCAACTGGGCAACCCGGCCGCCAACAGCACCCAAGTGCAATTCACGACCACGGCCGGCGCCTTCTCCGGAGGCGGCGCTACCTTTCTCGCTACCGTCGCCGACGGCCAGGGTAAGGCCACAGCGACTTTAAATACGAATCAAAAGGCCACAGTTATCGCTAAGGTGCAAATGGTGACCGGTTCGGTGACTATTGGCCAAGAAGAATCAGTTTACTTACCGGTTGTGCTGCGCCACTAATCAAACCGCCAGCCGACTTTTAGTCCTCGCTGCCACACCGGTTTCTCCCTAAGCGTGCTTAGGGAGAAACCGGCTTATTCAAGTCGGCAGTCTGTACTTTACCATTGCAACTCGTCTAACGAACAATTGGTTAGAGCGAAGACAATCGCATCATTCAACCCTGAGTTGGAATCAGGAACCTATTAATGCCAACAGTCCGCAAAGTCTACGATTATCAAAGGGGAAGTGAAATATTGTCTATTACATGATGAAATAATCCGTACACAGCTGGAGGGCAGCAATGAAAAAACAGCTAAAAAAATTTGCCCCGGCCTGGCTCATGAATCAATGGATAATCTTCAATGAGCAGACCCGCCTCAACCGGCTAAACCAGCTAAATTGTGATACCACTCCCCTGGCTAATATCAACCAAATCAATCTAGCCGACCTCTTTTACACTCACACTCATGAAGATGAATGGCAACACGTCCAAGAACAAATGAGACGGGTTTCGCCCAGCCACTCCGGCGGAGCCAATACGGGCAGCTATAAAGCCCTTTATTGTCTTATTCGCTATCTAGCCCCGGCCTCAATTTTAGAGATTGGCACCCGGTTAGGCGTCTCGGCCGCTTATATGGCGCTTGGACTAAAAACCGCCTGCAGAACTGCGCCCACCCAGGAACTGCGGTTGGTCACCGTTGATATTGAGGATGTTAATGATCCGCATACCAGACCGTGGGCGCGTTACGGCTCAAAATATTCGCCCGTCGATATGATGGCCGAGCTGGAGTGCGCTCATTTTGTGACGTTTATTACTGCTAACTCGCTCGATTTCATAGCTAAAAAAGAGGCGGGGTATGAT
>JAGRBY010001213.1 GCA_020433835.1 Anaerolineae bacterium
ACGGCCTTGCATATCAATTTGGCCCTGAGCGGCGGCGGTGTTCAGCGTTTGCTTGTCGGCAAAGAAGGTGAACTCAACGTTGTCGATGTAGGGCAGTTGGTTACCGGCCGGATCGACGCCGATGTAATAGGGGTTGCGGGTCAGGCGGAAGACCTGGTCGGCCACGGTGGTGCCGTCGGGCATCCAGGCGGCGGTGGTGGGGCGGTCGGCGTTGGTGGGAATCAGTGCCTTTTGGCTAAAGAGTTCAACCCAGGTGTCGAAGCCGGCGGCATCGACAGCCGCTTGCAATTCTGTTTCATCGGCGTAACTGGCGTGAAACTGTTGTAGATAATGGGCCGGAGCAAAGGACATATTCGAGATGAGCAGGTCAGCGCCATCTTTGTTGGCTAATTCCAACAGGAAGGCGGTGTTGGGTTTGTCATAGGTCCAGGTGACGGTGGTTTCGTCTGCGGCTTCAACCGTGGCGACGGTGCCGTCGCTGTTTTGCATCCAAACCGGGATGCTGGCCGACAAATCTTCGTTGAGGAGAATGTCGTTGTACCAGAACATGATGTCGGCGGTGGTCAGCGGTTCGCCATCAGACCATTTGGTGCCGGGGCGCAGGTGCAGCGTCCAGGCCGAGAAATCTTCATTCGATTCCCAGCTGGCGACGATGTGCGGAATAACCTCGCTGCCGTCGGGTGAGTTGCGAACCAGCGCATCGTAGGCCACGCGGACATAGTTGTTGTGGTCGGAGGGGCCAAGGAAACCACGGCGCAGGGTGCCGCCGTACTGACCGATTTGTTCAACCACGGGGATGATCAGCGGGTTGTCGGGCAGGCGCTCGCTCACAGGGGGCAAATCACCGGCTTCAACCATCGCTGCCAGTGACGGCGCTTCGTTGAAGGTGCCACCTTCGATGTTGCCGATTAAGTAGGCGTTGGCTTCTTCCGGGGTCGGTAAATAAATGGTCCAGCCCGGCTCAACCACGTTCGGGTCTTCGATCAAATTGAAGGTTTCGTCTTCGACGGCTTTTTGGTTGTTGAAATAGACAATGGCGGTGTAGGCCAGGGGATCGCCGTACTCTTTGTCGGCAATCTTACCGAGCGTATCTTCGGCCTGAATGGTATAGGCTCCGCCGGTTTGCAGCAGCGGTGCTGCCATTGTGATAGCCGGTAACAAGGCCATCAGAACCAGGGTCATCACGACCCAATGTAAGAACTTTCTTTGCATGTGAGATCCTCCTTAATATTCTTCATTGAATTTATTTTCATGTTAGGTTATACCTCTACTAAATTTCCTGAGTGAGACATCGGTATTTAATTGTCGAGACGGCAATGACCTCCTTTCTACATTTAGTCCGGTAATGATAACAAAGCGGCCGAGTCCGGGTCGAGGAAAAGCTTGGCGTTATCGACTCGGCGCAAGATCGAACCGGGACGTGACTCGTCAACCGGCTCGGTTAAACAGGCGCGTACGGCCTCGGCTTTGCGGGCTTCCGGTACCAGGCACAGGATGTGGCGAGGCGCAAGAAGCGCGGGAATAGTTAAAGTGATGGCGTGGGTGGGTACCTCGTCGAGCGAAGCAAAGTGGCCCTCGCCGACCTGCTGGCGGCGGCTGGCTTCGGCTAACGCGATGACTTTGACCCAGGCGGGGTCGTTAAAATCGGCGTCGGGGGGATCGTTAAAGGCTAAATGGCCGTTTTCACCAAAGCCCAGAG
>JAGRBY010001214.1 GCA_020433835.1 Anaerolineae bacterium
CTCTAATCTCTAATCTCCATCCGTATCCCCTGATAGTGAGGCGCGAAATGTCATCAAAACAGTATAAAATCGGTCTTTTTTATCTATGTCTAGCCATTTTTCTCTTATTTGGTCTAATTGGATGCAGTTCGGTGAAAGACGTTTCGAGCGCTGTCATCGAGAGCAGCGAGGAGACGCTGACCGACGCCTTACAGCCCAACCCCGATTTAACCCCCGAAGACGTCGTCAGAATTCAGGTCGAAGCGCTCCAGAACAACGATAGCGAAGACACCGGCATCGAAATTGCTTTTCGCTTTGCCTCACCAGACAACCGGCAGGTTACCGGCCCCCTGCATCGCTTTGTAAACTTGGTCAAAAACCCCGCCTACCGCCCGATGCTCAACCACAGAGAAGCCGAATACGATCCAATTGAAATATCCGACGGCACCGCGCAACAACGCGTCACCATTATCGGCAACGATGGCTCAGCCAATGTCTATCTCTTTGAACTGTCCAAACACGATACCCCTTCGTGCGACGGCTGCTGGATGACCGACAGCGTCTCGTTTGTGCCCACGCGGCGGCAAAACATGACCGGGGCCTAAGCCGATGCGGGCGGTCACCAAACGTCCCCAATTAACCGCTCTCGATTTGCAGCATATACGCCATTTAGCTCAAGAATGCAGCCACCACGAAGGGTTGACGATGAAGCTCAACTGGAAAACGCTGCAAAGCCGGCCCGGCACGGTCACCGACGACTTCTTGATGTTTGTCGATAACCAATTGGTCGGCTACCTGGCTCTCTACGCATTTAACCGCCAAGAGGCCGAAGTCAGCGCGATGACCCGGCCTGCCGACCGTCGCCAAGGGATATTCAGCCAACTTCTGGCCGAAGCCCGCCACGCTCTCGCCGAACGCAACATCCCTGACTTCCTTTTTATTTGCGAACAAAAATCGGAGTCGGCGTGCCATACAATGGCGGCAATCGGCAGCGCGTACGAATTTTCTGAATACAAAATGATGCTCGAACAGGTTCCGGCGCTCAAGCCAAATCTGCGCCTAGCAATGCGAATGGCGCAGCCTGACGATTTCCCCATGATGGCCGAGTTGGATAAAATCTGTTTCGAGGTTGAACCGGATAGTACGCTGGCAAACTTAAGCCGGGAAGTCCAAAATTACCATCAGCGTAACTGGATAATTATGGTTGATAACACCATCGCCGGTAAAATTCAGGTAACCATCGGCCCCGAAGAAATCTATCTTTCGGGTTTTGGCATCTTCCCGGAGTTTCGAGGGCGCGGCTACGGTCGCTCAGTTCTAACCCAGGTGGTCAAACAACTGGCCGACGAGCGCCGCCAGCCTATTGCCTTGGAAGTTGCCGGCACCAATCGCCATGCTTTGACTCTCTACCAACAGTGCGGTTTCCGCGAGGTGACCGCCTATGATTACTATCGACAAGCGGTATAACCCATGACAACCATTCAAATATTGGATTTTGTAGATGGAGCACGGCAAGCCACCGGCCTGACCGTGGTTATTGACGTTTTTCGGGCTTTTTCGACGGCCTGTTATTTGTTCGATCAGGGCGCAGAGCGCGTTATTCCGGTAGAGGGGCTGGAAACCGCCCGCATGTTACAGCAGCAAAACGACAGCTTCATTTTGATTGGAGAGCGGGGCGGTCGGAAGGTGGGCGGCTTTCGCTACGGCAATT
>JAGRBY010001215.1 GCA_020433835.1 Anaerolineae bacterium
TGCGTGCAGGGCACAAAATTCTTTTTGGCTTAGATCGCTGTGTTCCCATTCCGCAATAAGGGGGAACATCTCTGCTGCGCTGCGCGTCCTTGGCTGAGGCTGGTTGTCAGAGGCCATCGGCTATCTTTTTGGTTCGCGCCCAATTTAAGCTTTACCGGCGGCCTGGGAAACATGGGGGTTACCGCATGCTTACGGACAAACTACCGACAGGAAGGGGGCGACACATTCCGAACAGCTATCGAGCGGAGTTTGTTATAGGGCGAATATATGTTGCAATCGGCAAGTCCATTGTATCACCGAGACTATACTCAACACCCAACAACATGATCTTTTTTTCATTTAACTTAATGATGTATAGCCTAAAGACTATATCCTTAGTATCTAACTGTTTCTCTTGCAGCAATGCTTGCAGTTTAATTGTGTCCTCAAAAGGGAAAATCTCTTTTGAGTAAGGATATGGCCGTAGAATTGCTTCCTTAATATTTGGTCTATAGGGACTTTTACCACTAGGAAAAATCAACTCCAAAGTATCACCAATCTCACAACAGGTCAGATTATTTTGTACTATTTGCTGTGCTTTTGCTTCAATCTTTTCATAATGAACATCTTGGAGTTTAGTAGCACGCTCATAAATCTCCTTACACTCTGTTAAAGAGTATTTTTTGCCGTTTAACCATCCATGAAAATTGTACACGAGATATAGATAGTCAGGAAAATTGAAGCTTTGTGTTTGTAGTTCATTCAAATAATCCATCGCTCTATCATCAGTCGCTACTTTCTCATTGAAAGCTTCTCGATACTCATAATAAAACTGGGCAAAGTAAAACTGAGCCGAATCAATTGGGGCATTTTGGAACACAAGTAAGTCAGGTCTATCGACTTTTTCTTTTTAAGTCCCAAAGAAACTTTCAAAATTAATACCGCCTCTTTCTATGCATGACAAATGGAAGCATAACAAGACAAGAGATATGATTAGAAACTTAAACTTGTTCATGTATGCTTATTTTTTTAAGTTGTAAATCCTCACTGAACGTGGACCAAACTTATTCATATCACTCATACTTACACGCTGTCCCTTGAATTCATTATTCCAAACCCTGTAATCAGCTTTCAACAACTCATAAAACCTCTTGTGGTCAAAAAATAACACTGTATTTTGCCCTTTTGTCGTAAGAAACATATCCATCTGAAGACTTACTCCCATATAATAATCTCCTTCTAAACCACTGCTTCCAAATGTTCCACCAGGTTCAGCTTCACTAAACCGATGTCTACTGGGGTTTGGATGGTTATGAACGCTGATTTCGCGGCGCCATCCTGCAGGTAGTAGGGGATCGTCACCCATCGATACCACTTCTTCATCTCCACTACTTGATATTGAACCTGCCAAATATCCTTTAAACAAGCTACCATCCTCATCGTCAAATACTTTCGAAACAAAAACTTGTAAGTATTCAACGTCAGCATCTCTGTAATTTTGAACAAAAGCTTGCACTATCTCGTCTAAATCATCCCTAGATAATATTTCTCGACTATTATTGTATAGCGCATCATAATTAAGGTTTTCGGTTTTTTCTAACCCATAGCCCTGGTTCAATACTCGTCTTTCATTGGAATCTCCATCTTTGGTCAGATAGGAACCATCGGCTGTATAATATCTCTGCAACCCCCACAAATCAAT
>JAGRBY010001216.1 GCA_020433835.1 Anaerolineae bacterium
GTGGTGCCGGATATCAGCAATCCTAAAATCTGCCCCAGAAAACCACCGATACCAATAATGGGAAAGAGCCGCTTGGCCTGTGCGGTAATCATATTGTCATTGGCGAGCAGCCAGAAAATAAGTGGGAAGAATAAGAGCTGTTGGTCAGCGAGTAGATAGAGCAGGCCGTAGTTCAGCCCATCTGGTGCGCCGATAAAAAATAGAAAGCGGATAAATAGATAAAAGGCGGCTAACCCAAAGATAATGCCATACATGGAGCGTTTGCGGCTAACTTTGTCAATGATTAGTGATTGCAGACTGGCGATGAAAATGACCAGAACCATATCGACAATCCACACAAAAACGATTTGATTGGTGCCGACATTGCTTAAGAAACCGCTCACCGCTACAACTGCGCCAATTTCCATGGCCATGGCGTTGATGGCTAATAAAAGAATCAGGGGCAGAACGACGCGCCATTCCCCTGGTCGTAAGCGCAATGTAGATTTAATAGAATCTTTTAGTTTCATACAGTTGTGATACTACGGTGTGTATTTAAGGATGTGACTTTTTTGGGCAAGTTTGTCATGGTGGGTGTGGTGAGATATGCAAGCGTAGATCGAAATAGATTTTGTATCTTATTTTAGAATCTGCTTTTACTTCAAAGTGTCTGATTGTCTATTGTACCCATCATTACTAACAAGCAAACTAACGGGAAAGTGCCGATGTACGGATAACAGATTTTATGATACCTTATTTATGTTATCTTATAGTAGGGAAAAACTGGTGAAAAATCGTTTTGGATGCTTGATGTGATCTAGGTATTCAGTACTGTTTGTTGTATAAACGGCCGATGATTGGTTTCCGGCCGTGTTACCTTTCGACAATTTGTTAGTTTATCTTACAATAATCGTAATTGGTTTTGACTCACCCTCTTCCATATAACACGATTGTGTAGGAAGATTTAAAACCCTTACTTCAAAAAAACACTACCAAACTTAGGAGAGCAATTATGGCGAAAGTCGTCTCTGTTCACTCTTTCCGTGGGGGAACTGGTAAATCAAATACAACGGCAAACTTAGCGGCTTTGTTAGCTCAGAAAGGATTACGCGTGGCTGTGGTAGATACCGATATTCAATCACCCGGTATTTACGTGTTGCTGCGTCTAGACGAATCTGAGATGAACAACTCGCTCAATGATTATTTGCGAGGCAAATGTGCCATTGAAGAAGCTGCGTATGACGTCACTTCACGTTTAGAAGGGGAAGTTAGCGGGAAGCTGTATTTGGTGCCCTCTAGCGCCAAGACGGGCGATATCGTCCATATTTTGCGTGAAAGTTATGATCCGGGTGTCTTAAACGATGGTTTGTATGATTTGATCGAGGCGCTTGATTTAGATGTTTTGATGATTGATACACATCCAGGTTTAAACGACGAAACCTTGTTGTCGATTACCATTTCAGAGTATTTGATTATCATCTTACGGCCGGATCAACAAGACTTTCAGGGAACCAGCGTAACGGTTGAGATTGCCAAGAAGCTGGACGTGCCCAATATGATGTTGATTGTGAACAAGATGCCACAGGTCTATGATTTTGAGGCTATTAAACAGCAGGTGGAAGAGGCCTATGATGCTGAAGTGGCGGCTTTAATTCCCCACTCAGATGAAATGATGGCTCTTGGTAGTAAGGGGGTCTT
>JAGRBY010001217.1 GCA_020433835.1 Anaerolineae bacterium
TCGACAGAAGCCACAGTAGAGTCGACGGAAGAAGCTGTTGAAGCAACAGCGGAACCGACGGAAGAAGCAACAGCGGAACCGACCGAAGAAGCTACAACGGAACCGACCGAAGAAGCAACAGCGGAACCGACTGTAGAAGCAACGGAAGAAGCAACAGCGGAACCGACCGAAGAAGCTACTGAGGAACCGACTGTAGAAGCAACGGAAGAAGCAACAGCGGAACCGACTGTCGAACCAACCGTTGAGCCAACAGTTGAAACGCTTATTGAGGAAGCTGATGATGTAAGCGGCCAGGCGGCTACTAACGCTGCTTACACCAGTAAGTTGTACGTGTTTAATCCGAATGGTTCCTCGGTTAGCTGGAGCATCGATTTCTACCCGGATGGTGGTGGTGCATCAACCAGCTTTACCGGTAGTAATTTAGCTTCTAATGCTTCAACTACAGTCGATGTTAGCAGTGTCTCTATGAGTGATGGTCGTTATTCGGCCGTTATCTCAAGTGATGATGAACTTGGGGTAACCTTTGCTCAGATTGCTAGCGGAAATACCGGTGACTTTGGTTTCGACTCAGGTATTATTGATCAATCAGATACGTATTTCATTCCAAGTATTGCCAATAGCCTGGGTAGTAAAAAATTATCTTCACTTATTGGAATTCAAAGCACCTCTGGAACCGTTAATATTGTAGTCCAGTTCCTTGACGCAAGCGGGAATTCTGCAGGGAAAATTACCCGCAACAACGTATCTGAAAATTACGCAACCTATATTGACGTCGCGACTAACACTTTGGACGGCGGCGGTAAGTTACCTGATGACTTCTCAGGTGCTGCAAAGATCACGGCTACAGGTAATATTGTAGCAACCAGTATGATCCGCTCAGAAAATGGCGAGTCTAGCAATGCTACAAATGGTTTGGCGACGGGTGGCTCAACCGTATACTTGCCGACTGCTCAGCGAAACTTTGGTAGCCAGCTGTTTAGCTCTTTCACCGCACTTCAAAACCCGAACACTTCTTCCATCTACTATGAAGTTGAGTATTTCAATACCAGCGGTAAAAAATCTGGTAGTACTCTCAAGGGAACATTAGCTGCCGGTGAAAAAGGGAATGCTCACCCATCAACAGCCGGTGTACCAAATGGTTTCCTTGGATCAGGTGTGGTAAAAGCGTGGACTAGTAACGCCAAAACAACCCCGGCAGATATCCTGGCTATTGTTAACATTGGTTCCTCATCGGTGCCAAACGCAAACTTCTCATTCAACGGTTGTACCGATGGCAGTACCAAAGTGGTCGTTCCCTACGTTTCTTGGGGAGATAGCTCTACTGAGATTAAAACAACTTTGGCCTTCCAAAATATCGGTAGTGGAAATGCTTCAGGTAATATTTTCTACTACAACTCGAGTGGTTCTCAAGTTAATAAAACCACCTTTAGCGGCTTAACTGCGGGTTCAAAAACAAACTCAAAACCGCTAGATTGGAACGGAGACAAAGATTTCTCAGGATCAGTTGTTGTAACAGCAAACCAGCCGCTTTGTGCCTTGGTTAACGTTTCTAGAGTTGACAACAGATATAAAGCTAGCTTCTTAGGTGTACCTGTTACCCCTTAAAACATCCCACTAAGTAATATCTCTACGAGAGGGACCAAGCTTTTTCTTGGTCCCTCTTTTGTTTGAC
>JAGRBY010001218.1 GCA_020433835.1 Anaerolineae bacterium
TTGCAGTAGTTCCACAGGCGTTGAACGATGGTGGCGGATTGGGACATTGGATTGGCTCCTCAAAAGTAAGCTTTTGTTATTCTATGTAGGCTTTTATTTCATTTAGCGCTGTTTGAGCACGCTGCCGTTCTGTTGTGTCAAGCGACAAAGTTAAGAGTGTCTCATAATCCTCAATTGCTAAATCGTAATCTTTAAGCCTGGTATGGGCCGCTGCACGATAGAATAACGCAGTAACCTGTTCATCTTCATCCAACTCAAGGGCTAGACTATCGTTAAGATCAAACGTGGCGGCGAAGTAATTTTTATACTGATAATAAGCTATCCCTCGCTCGAGATAGTATCGACCTCTTGGCCATAACTTGATGGCTTGTGTTAGGTCATCAATTGCCGGTTTGTACTCGTGCTGTTGAAGGAAAGCCCTGCTACGCTGCAAGTAAAGTCTGGCCATTCCCTCATCTGAGTCTACATCTTCAAGACCTTGACTGTAGTAATCAATTGCCTTTGAATAATTTTCAGTCCTGATATAGTAGGTACCAATTAATTGATACCTTAGATCCTTGTTAAGAATTAAGCCAAACACGATTACACTGGCAACGAAAAATAGGCCGAAATATAAGAGTGTGCCTGTAGCCGACTTAGCAATGAGCCAAGTGGCAGCCTCTTGGCGCGACTCGTTTTGGGTTATAATGACTGCGTCTTCAAGTGGAGGCTCTCCCTCTTCTGCAAGTTGGGTTAGCCAATCCCTTTCAGATTGTACATAACCTGGGTCGGCACATTGTTCTAGAAGTTTTAACCCCTCCTGGGCCGCGAGATAGCCTCCCGCCAAATCACCTTCGGCCAGCAAAGTAGCGCTTTCGGCTCGTTTTAGGATATGCCTGTTTACAAGCCATTGATTTTTTTCATAAATGGGCTTCGCTAGGTCTAACCACTTTTTGCTAGCCAGCGCGTTCTGGTTATATCGAGCCTCATAGTAAGCTGCTTCGGCAAATACGAACACAGCTATAAGTTTATTAGGAATTTGGCTCAATAAATCCAGACATTGATCCAGAGGCGCCGCAGCACGTGTCGCATCAGCCTGATCAAGAAGATGTCGATAGTACAATAACTGAATCACCAACTTGTCCTGAGCGGTTTTGAGCTTGGTGAGGGTATTTAACAGCGGTTCAAGGTTAAGGTCGCTAAGGCGTGTTCCTAATTTAGACGCGATAGCCATACGTTGAAACTCCACTATGTATTCAGTCCGGTTATTATCAAATAGTAATATCCAAAGACTAAACCCGTCCGTACACACCTCTTGAGATCTATAAGGAAAAATAGTAAAAAGTAGAATGAGGGCTGAAGCAAAGGTGAAAGTTGAGAATAACTGCCTTGCAAAATAAGAGATAGTCATACCATTCATCAGAACGCCAATGAATAACATCACCAAGAGTTGAAGTAGGGTCGCAAGGGGGCCGCCAGCGTAAAACCATAGAAAACGTCGTCTTAAATATTGTGCGTCATTAGGCACTGATAACGTCCGACCCTGAAGTTGGCCGGCCTTAAATCCGCTGTAAGTGATTGTTAATCCATTACTGTTTTTTGATATTTTGACTGGCCCGACAATAAGCGCGACGAACTGAAAATTGACCAGCCAACCGGCAACGAGATGACCCAACTCA
>JAGRBY010001219.1 GCA_020433835.1 Anaerolineae bacterium
CTGCCCTGATCCGAACATCCGCACACATTTCATCGACACCCTACTAGAAGGAAGCCGGAAGCCAGATTCGAACGCCCTCCCTGGCCCCAGCGCGCCATCTCCCCATCTCCCCATCGCCAGTCTCCAATCCCCATGCTCGATTCTGCTAACTCTGCGCGCTGATTTCATGGGGAAAGTTCTAACCTACCGCCCCCTGGCCGATGCCCTCCAGACCGACGTGATTGTGCTGGGCGCTATGAACGGAACCGATCTGGCCCGCGCCATCGAGTTTGAGCCCGAGGTGAAGACCGTGGCCACCTGGGCCAGCCTGGTCGACCGCATCCTGGCCGATGTGGGTGACGACCCCGGCCAACTGCCCCTGTTGGAATTTGCCTTGACCCAGTTATGGCGGCGACAAAGCGGCGGCCACTTGACCAAGACGGCCTACCAAGCCATTGGTCGGGTACCCGGGGCGGTGACGCGCTATGCCGAGCAAGTCTATGCGGGCCTGAGTTCAATTCAGCAGCACCAGGCCCGCCATATCTTCACCCAATTGGTCCAGCCGGGAGCCGGCACCGAGGATACCCGCCGGGTGGCTTGCGCCGCCGAGCTTGAGGCCGATTGGTCTCTGGTCCAGCATCTGGCCGATAGACGACTGGTCATCACTAACCAGGATGCCGGCGGGGGCGAGACGGTTGAGATTGTACACGAAGCGTTGATTCAGAATTGGCAGCGGCTGAGGCGGTGGATGGAGATCGACCGGTCTTTTCGGACCTGGCAGGAGCGGTTGCGGACCGCGCTCAATCAGTGGCAGGTCACCGAATGGGACGAAGGCGGCCTGCTGCGGGGTGCGACCTTGGCCGAGGCCGAGGAGTGGCTGACCCAACGCGCAGATAACTTAAGCCCGAACGAGCAGGACTTTATCCTCCGCAGCGTGTCCCTACGACAGCAGCAGCAGGCCACAGCCGAAGTGGAACGGCAGCGCCAATTGGCTCATGCCCGGACTTTAGCTGAAACCGAGCGCCAGCGAGCCGAGACCGAACGCCTTAGAGCAACAGAGCAGGCCCAGGCCGCCACTCAACTGCGCCGCCGGGCCTGGGGGTTAGGGGCAGCGCTAATTTTACTACTACTGGCTATTATGGCTGCTCTCATATTTAATCAAAATGTTCGAATCCTTGAACGCCAGGTTTGGACGGCCGGAGAGCGACGGGCCACGGCTGAGTTTTTGGCCGATCTTGCTGAACAGAAACAGGTTGCCGCCGTAGCTACAGCCGGAGCCGCTGAAGCTACAGCCGGAGCCGCCGATTCGGCTGCCAAAGTGGCGGCCACAGGCATCGCTTTGGCTGTGGCGGCTGAAAAGGTGGCTGATTTAGCGCGTCAAGAGGCTGAAAACGATCGAGATACAGTTTTCGAAACTCAACAAGCAGCAATGGCTGCTCGTGATATAGCCCGAAATTTACAGCTCTCGGCTGAACAAGCAAGAGCTAAATCTGATGCCGCTCGGCGAACAGCCGTAGCAAATGAAGCGGTTGCTCGCTCTGCGGAACAATTGGCCGTTCAAGCGCAGGAAACAGCTCAAGCGAACCGCGACATAGCTCAAACCCGTCGCGTCGAGGCAGAGGTGGCCATGCAGGAAGCCCAGGCAGCTCTGGCCACGGCTGAA
>JAGRBY010000121.1 GCA_020433835.1 Anaerolineae bacterium
ATTGGGTTGTCCTAAATTATGGCATTGGAGATGAGGAGATTGAGAGATTAGCGTCTAACCGTCCCGTATCGATGATTCGTATCGAGCTTGTAAGAAATTGTGAATAATTAATAATTAATAATTAATTGTGAACGTATTTCACTTCACCATTCACAATTCGCAATTAATTATTCACAATTTTCTTAAACACAGTCTTGGGAAGATTTTGTGCTCCAATTACCAAAGTCTCTAATCTCCCCATCTCCAGTCTCTCTATCTCCTAAATTTACACTTCTCTTCGGCCTACTTTCGTAACGTAATCGACAACGACATCCGGGATATTCACCCCGGTAGTGTCGATGCTGTTACGAAATTCCATCGTATAGTTGACTTCGTTGACCAGTAACTGGCCATCTTGCGTTTCCAGTATATCGACAGCCACCACACCGCCGCCGACGGCTTTGGCCGAGGCGTATGACAATTCGTGAATCTCCGGCGTTACCGGGCAATTCTCGGCTCGTCCGCCACGGGCCGTATTGGTAATCCAGTGGTTGCTATAGCGATAGATAGCCGCGATGGTTTCGTCACCCACCACAAAGCTGCGGATGTCGCGGGCCGGTTTGTCGATATATTCCTGAATGTAAAAAATCGAGTGGTTGTAGGTGCCGAGTATCTGCTTGTGTTCGAGAATGGCTTCCGCCGCCTCGCGGTCGTTCACTTTTGAAAGCAGCCGTCCCCACGAACCGATGGCCGGTTTTAACACCACCGGATAGCCCATTTCTTCAATGGCTTCCAGCGCCGATTCCGGTGTAAAGGCAATCTTACAGCCCGGCGTCGGCACGCCATCGCGAATAAGCGCTGATGTGGTTTCTAATTTATTCCCACAAATCAGCGCTACTTCATAGGTGTTGACCGAGGGGATACCCCAGTCGCTTAAAATACGCAGCGCGTACAAGGCCCGTGAGTGGTTGACACAGCGTTCAACCACAACATCGTATCGATTCCAACCGTTTTGGTGCAGATCGAAAACCACTTCACGGTCGTCAATAATATCGACCTGTAAATTTTGTTTTTCAAATGCTTGTAAGAGCAGTTTTTCTTCTACCCTTACACGCGAAAGTAACATGGCAATTTTCATAAATCTTCCTCAAACTGTCGAGGCCGAACAGAAAATATGAGATCGGAATGATGAATTTAGAGGTTAAATTCTCAATTCTCAATTCTCAATTCTCTATTCTATTCCCCCCAATCTTCTTCTTCTTCTGGAGCCAAATCGAGGGTTGGCGGATCGAGCGAGATCACTTCCAATTCAACCCCACATTCGGCACATTGAACAATTTCGCCTTCCATGACATCATCCGGTAAAGACACGTCAGCAGCGCATTCCGGGCATTCAGCTTGTTTACTCATGGTAAAACTCCTTTATTACTAAGAATAGTTGATTGTCTAATTAACGATCATTGAAGATCTTTCTCACCGCAAGACACAATGGGTTGATAGATACGCCAATGGCTTTTTTCTTATACCCACTTGTCTCTCGCTTGTAAACGTGAAGCGTGGTGCGTAATTAAAAATCACGCACCACGCTTATAAAAGACAAAACGCTAAATATAGCCTGAGATAATACCACAGTTCATTTGAATTGTGTAATGACACCAGGCTATTTATAGGGAAATCAATGAGCGTTCAATTAACAGTTGAATATGCTGCCAATACCTAACATCGCAACCGGCTTGCCACAACGCATGATTTTATCGATTTCGTTCATTGATGAGGCGTAGGTTGGGTTGCGAAAATAGGTTCAACGCGAGTTGCCCCATCCCTACGTTATCTTATAATACTATGGTAACTATTCAGCCCATATACATCAATATCAGGAGGCTAAGGCTAAGGCCGAGGCTAAGCAGACACATTCAGGTTAAGCCGCCGCGCCCTCAAGAAATCGGCGCGTTTTCTTTACTTTTTTCTTAGCCTTCGCCTCAGCCTCAGCCTGATTTACGCCAAGTCGTCTTGCGGCTGAATAGTTACATACTATGAATGAGATCATAATAGGTGCTAATTGATTTGATAGCGCTACATTTCAAGGAGGAATGGTATGAGTACTTCTAGTGGCTATGAGGAATATGCCTTTATCGCCGACTTTTATGACTATGTTGTGCCCTACCATAACCGGCCCGATGTGGGATTTTTTGTTGAAGCGGCCATCGAGTCGGGTGGCCCGGTTTTAGAGGTGGGTTGCGGAACAGGGCGTGTTCTGATCCCCACAGCCCGGGCGGGTATCGAGATCGTGGGACTTGATTTATCACCCCACATGCTCGATGTATGCCGGAAACGGTTAGCGCAGGAACCGCCGGAAGTTCAGGCTCGCGTCAAGCTGGTCAAGGCCGACATGCGGAATTTTGAGCTGGGGCAGCGCTTTAAATTGGTTACCATCCCCTTTCGCCCTTTCCAACATTTAACCACGGTAGCTGACCAGCTTTCATGTCTGGAGACTGTTCATCAGCACATGGCGGCTGAAGGCATGTTGATTTTGGACCTCTTCAATCCTTCAGTTGAGTCATTATCACGTGATAATCTGGGCCAAGAGTATGGCGATGAGCCGGAGTTCACCATGCCGGATGGTCGGCGGGTGACTCGTCGGCATAAGATTGTAGCGCGCGACCTTTTCAACCAAATCAACCAGATAGAACTGATTTACTGTGTGATCCACCCCAATGGCCGGGAGGAAACCGTGATCCACGCGTTTCCCATGCGCTACTTATTTCGATTTGAAGCAGAGCATTTGCTGGCACGCAGCGGCTTCGAGCTAGAGCACATCTATGCCGACTATAACAAAAGCCCCTATGGTTCAACCTATCCCGGTGAATTAATCCTCGTCGCCAAAAAGGTAGAGAATGCGTAAAATCGAATAGATGCGACTTCTTTTCTTTCCCTTCCTGGGGGTCAACGACTCTCAACTCCAAAAACAATTGGCCGGAAAGACGGTGCTCATTACCGGAGCCAGTTACGGCATTGGTGAATGTCTGGCCGCCCGTTTGGCCTCGACGGAAGCGCACTTGATCTTGGTGGCGCGCACCGCAGAAAAACTGATAGAAGTAAAAGAACGGGTCGAGGCTCAAGGCGGCCGGGCCGATATCTATCCCTGCGATTTGCGAAATGAGCAAGAGATTGAGACCCTGCTGGCGGAATTGCATCAACTGCCCCAGGGCATCGACATTGTTGTCAACAACGCGGGCAAATCTATCCGACGCTCTCTATTCGACTCGCTTGATCGCTTTCACGATTTTACGCGAACGATGAACCTGAATTATTTGGGGCCGGTACAACTCATGCTGTCACTTGTGCCGGTTTTGGTCGCTCGCCGGGGGCATGTGATCAATATCTCCTCGATTAGCGTCCTTTTAGCGCCCATGCCGAAATGGGCCGCCTATCAAGCCTCGAAAAGCGCGTTCGATCAGTGGTTCCGGTGCGCCGCGCCGGAGTTAAACACGCGCGGCGTCAGTACAACGACCATTTACCTACCCCTGGTTCGAACGCGGATGATCGAACCGACCCAGGCCTACCAAAACATGCCCGCCATGCAGCCGGAGCAGATCGCCCAACTCATCTGCCGGGCCATTATCGCCCGAAAACGCACCTACGCCCCCTGGTGGCTTATCTTCGGCCAGTTGGCATCGACCCTCTTTCGTTGGCCCTGGGAAGTTATCACGAGCAGACAAGTGAAATGAAAACGGTACAGGTATCATGCTTTCCTTGCTGAAAAAACTCTATCATACGGGACTGTCGACCCCTGCCGGGTTGTGGTATCTGCTCCAAGCCATTATGACCGATGGGGTTAGCCTGATGGTGCTGTTACGCATCGCTGCCCAATTGCACCCGGATCGTATTGCGGTCACCGATGATACGGACCAGTTACGGTACACCCAGCTTTGGGCGCAAGCAGAAACTTTGGCTGTCGCCTTGCACACGGAATATGGTGTTGGCAGCCGGCAAAAGGTTGCGCTTGTCTGTCGCAATCATGCGGCAGCCGTAAAAGCCATCTTTGCCGTATCGAGATTGGGTGCCCATCTCTTCCTGCTTAATCCCGAGATGAGTGCCGATCAGCTTGTGGCGTTGCAGAATCGCCTGCGCTTTAATTTTGCTATTTATGATGAATCGCTGGCCGATGTGTTCAAAAACGCAGCATTGCGCAACAAATCTCTGCCGGCGTATCATCCAACCGATGATTCTGTGGATCGGCTGTCATCAACTTCGTATTGTAAACGTTTACAATACCGAGAAATAGGCTCAGGCAATATTGTAGTGATGACCGGAGGGACAACCGGCCAACCCAAGTCAGAGAGTCGCAAGCCGTCCCTTTTCAACTATCTGCCGCCCTTTTTTACCTTTCTGATCCAGGCCGATCTTGATCGCTATCGTTCCTTGTACATCACAACGCCTCTTTGTCATGGTTACGGTCTGGCTTTTCTGTTCATCGGCATAGCCCTTGGAGCCGAGATTTACTGCCTCGAACGGTTCGATGCTGCCCGAGCCTGTGCGCTGGTTGCGGCCCATAAAATTCAGGCGATGATCGTGGTGCCCTTAATCTTGCAGCGGATGCTCACCCATGACCCCGGCGCGTTACCATCCTTGCAATGTATCATCACCGGCAGCGCTCTGCTGAGTCCGACCTTGGCCCGAGAGACGCTTGAACAGCTTGGGCCAAAATTGTTCAATCTGTACGGCAGTTCGGAAGCGGGGTTTAGCCTCATCGCGACACCCCGTACCCTTGCCCGAAAACCGGACTCCATTGGCAAACCACTCCGGGGGGTGCAAGCAAAAATAGTCAACGCTGCCGGGCAGGAAGTTGGCGAAAAAACGATTGGTGAGCTTTGTATTCGCAGCACGTGGACCTCTAACCGAACCCATTGGGTCGAGACCGGCGACCTCGCCTACCGGGACGCCGAGGGCGACATTTTTCTGTGCGGTCGCGTTGATGATATGATCGTCTCCGGCGGTGAGAACGTTTATCCCGTTGAACTGGAGAATATTCTGACCCAGCACCCTGATGTCGACTCGGCAGCGGTTTTCGGCATTCCCGATGCGGAGTTCGGCCAGCGTTTGAAAGCTGTGGTGATCAAGAAGCCCAATGCGACGCTTGCCCCATCGACGTTACAGGACTGGCTAAAACCGCGTGTGGCCCGTTACCAGATGCCGGCCGTCATCGAGTTTTGGGATGAGCTGCCGCACACCTCTATCGGTAAACGGGATATGAAATCATTACGCGGCTGAAGCGTTGGAAGCTGTTTGAAAAGCCAGCGTTTACAGATTTGTCCACAGATTGACACCGATATTCACTGATTTTTAGCTAAGATTTGATAAGGAAAGAATATGGCAGATACTTCCAATTCGATGATCACACTGCTCAACGACATTCGCCGCGAAGCTGACGGCTTTAGCGGCCACGTGGGCTTCGCCGCCCGGCGTGTAGATGCCGATAAAGCAATTCTCTTGAACGCGGACGATATCTTTCCGACCGCCAGCGTCATCAAGCTGGTCGTATTGGTCGAATACTTGGCCCAGGTAGCCGCCGGAGAACTGCTGCCGATCAGCCCGATCACGCTCCAACCGGAGAACCTGGTCGAAGGTTCCGGCGTCCTCAAAGATCTACAGCCGGGGGCGCAGATGACCCTGCACGATCTGGCGACGCTGTCGATTACCATTAGCGATAATACCGCCTCCAATATGCTAATCGAGGCCGTGGGCGGGTTGGCGCGGATCAACACCCGGCTCCACGAGCTGGGTATGACTCAAACCGTAATGGGCCGGCCCTTCGTTTTCGACTCGCCGGTTGATAACACCGGCTCCCCGGCTGATTTTCTGCACCTGCTGCTGGCGCTGGCGCAAGGGCAGGTTGTCAGCCCCACCGTTAGCCGGCAGGTACTCGACCTGATGGGCCGCCAACAGTTTATGACCTACATTCCGCGCTATCTGCCTTACCACCCCTTCGCCGCCGAGTATGGGCTACTCCAGCCGCTAACCATCGCCAACAAAGTCGGCATGCTGCGTGGCACCGTCAACGATGCGGCACTGATTACCACTTCCGGCTACACCTACGGTCTGGTCATCTTCACCCGCGCCTGCACCGACACCCGCCCCGATCCCGACAACGAGGCGGCGCTGCTCGTCGCCCGGCTGTCGAAGCGCGTGTATGATTATTTTGAGGCACAGGTTACGTCTGACGAAGGGGGCAGTTAAACGATAATGTATATTGTACACGATGTATTTCTATGTTATATTTCACTCACTACATGCCGCATTACGCACTCAGTTCCTCCATACTAAGCTAAGAATCTACTTCCTGCCACACCTTTGATCACTTACAAGATCCTCTCTATCTAAATTCTAATAAAATCTATATGACCTCCTAACATGATTTCGATACATTAGAAATATCTTTTGTTGGGTAGACAGCAGCGCCGACACGTTCCCCCACCTGGGTCGTTTTATAAGATATATTCCTGCCACAGTTTTAGAGTCCTGCTGCCTAACGACGGTTAATTCCGTTATTGGTAATATTTCACATTATCAAAAAGGCCGAGATGCCTCACACTTATGTCCGATGCAGTGCTGCATCGACCTGCGTGGCGCTTAGGACTGGGCGCTCGGTTGGAGAGGTAGAGTAACTGCACCATGAACAACCTCATCGGGAAAACGTTGGGCAAGTACCGTCTGGTAGCCAAGTTGGGTAGCGGCGGTATGGCCGAAGTATACAAAGCCTACCAACCCGGCCTGGATCGTTTTGTAGCTATCAAAGTGATGCATGAACATCTTAGCCAAGATCCCGAATTTGTGCGCCGCTTCCAGCGTGAAGCCTTAACTGCCGGGCGGCTGATGCACCCTAACGTCGTTCAAATTTTAGACTTTGACCAGACGGGCGGCATCCATTATATGGTAATGCAATTTGTTAATGGACCCAGCCTCAAGGATGAATTTAGAGCGCTTCGCCAGCAGGGTCGGGGTTTCTCGCTTAAAGTCATAGGTCGTATATTTCTTGCTCTGGGCAGTGCTATCGACTACGCCCACCAGCATCATATGGTTCACCGCGACCTCAAGCCGGGCAACGTTATGATCGATGAGAATGGCCAGGTACTGCTGACCGATTTTGGCATTGCCCGCCTGCTGGACGGCACGCAGTATACTGCCACCGGAGCGCTGGTCGGCACACCGGCCTATATGTCGCCTGAACAGGGACAGGGGGCCAAAGTCGATGGCCGCAGCGATATTTACACCCTCGGCGTTATCCTGTACGAACTGGTCACTGGCAAAGTTCCCTTCGAAGCGCCCACGCCCGTCGGTGTGCTGATGCAGCATCTGCGCCAGCCCCTGCCGCCGCCCCGCACCCTCAATACCCGGCTGCCGCAGCCGGTTGAAGATGTGATTATCAAAGCGATGCAAAAATCCCCGGATGACCGCTATCAAAGTGCCGGTGCGTTGGCCCAGGCGTTGCGTGAGGCCGTTGGTTTGAAACCGGGCGATAACCTCAATAAAAACCCACTTAAAATAATTTCTCCACCGCTCCAACTCGATAACGAACTCGATCCAAAAACTGGCAGTTTCACGCCGGTCGGGCTGACCCAGCCGCCGGAGACGGTTGCAGATGAGCCAACGCTGCCGCCCCAGCATCCGCAGCCGGTTGCCGCACCGGCAATGCAAACGAAGTCACCGCTGCTGTTGGCCGGCTTGGGGCTGGTTTTGGTGGTGGCTGTGGCCACCGGCGGCTTTTTGTGGCTCAATAGCGCCGCCGAGCCGGATGTGCCGGTAGCCCAAAGTTCGGCAACCGCCATACTAACGCCGATGCAAACCATTGAGGCCGTTACAGAAGTCGATGCCGATGCGACGGTTACAGCCGCGTGGTCGGCCCAAGATGATGACCGTGACGGCCTGACCAACGGTGAAGAGCAGGCGCTCGGCACCGCACCCGATCAACGCGACACGGATCAAGACGACATTGACGATTTCGAAGAAGTCAATCAGTATAAAACCAACCCACGCCAAGAAGATAGCGATGGTGACAGCCTGCCTGATGGCCTGGAGATCCGCCAGGGCTTGAACCCACTAAGCGGCGATACCGACAACGACGGCCTGCTTGATGCCGGTGATCCCGACCCGCATCAAGCCCCCACCGCTACGCCGCTGCCTACGGCAACCGTCGCTGCAACAGCGACGCCATCGCCCAGCCCTACCCCAGAACCGACCGCAGAAGTCGACAACGGCCCAGCGGTGGCTCAACCGGCGCAAAGTTACAGCGGCCCCGCCCCCTTGGGTGTTTTTCAAGATTTTGAGGCCGGCGGCACCTGGCGGCGGGGCGATCAGCCCAATGGCGAATTCTCAATCTCAACCGCCCAAAGCCACAGCGGCAATTATGCCGGCCAACTCGATTATGACTTCGGCTCCTCCGGCAACGATTTTGTAGTCTTTTTGCAGAGTCACGCCTTGGCCGATAAGCCAACTGCTCTGACCGCCTGGGTTTACGGCGATGGAGCCGGCCATTTCCTCAACGCCTGGATCGAAGATAGCGCCGGTCAAACCTGGGCCATGAGCTTCGGCCAGGTCAGCCATACCGGCTGGCAGCAGATGACCGCTGTACTCGATCCGGGCCAACCCTGGCCCAGCGGCCCGATAGACGGCCCCGATAATGGAGCCATCGACTATCCCCTCCGTTTTCTGGCCTTGGCGCTGGATGACGGCAACGATGCTTATCAGGGGCGGGGAACGCTCTACATTGATGATTTGGCCAGCCAAAACGGCCCCGTGGCTTCGATACCCACGCCGCTGAAGGCGGCCGCTTCGGCTGACTCTAATGCCGACTCCAGTGCGCCCCCGTCTGTGCCGAGTGCTGCCTCTGCCGATTTTAGCGTTACGGTCGGTCAGGAATTTAGCTATGCCCAACCATGGGGAGCACCCCTGGATGGCGATGTCTGCCAGGCGGTCAAGTTCAACGAGTGGGACAACAGCATCGATATTTATCGGGGCTTAACCGTAGAGTTGGTGCTGGAAAATAACTCGACGGTTACCATTGATGATGACTGGGGCGGGGTGACGTATGTCACCGGCTACGGTGAGCGCGGCAGCTTGTGCCCCTTTGAATATTTTGGTTCCGGCCCGCCGCCAGATGAGGTACGCTCGGTGACCTACTTTGGGTTGATCCCTATCGGCGATTACGTCAAGACCATTCAACTCAACAACCTTAATGGCCAGTCCCTTGAACTCTGTCTCAATCGTGACGGGTCGGCTTGTTAGCAGTAACTTGCACTTTAAGACAAGGACCTGACAGATTTTCGTAAGTTTCGTCGTTTTGTCCGTAACTCTTCATCTGATTATTATTTTTGTCGCAAAATTTTAGGCAAAATCGGTCAGGTGGGATCACTAAGCCTTGCTGATTTTTTAAGAGAGAACCATGCAACAACTCATCGGTAAAACATTAGGCAAATATCGAATTGTAGGCCGCTTGGGGCGGGGTGGTATGGCCGAGGTCTACAAAGCCTTTCAACCTGGTCTCGAACGGTATGTGGCTATTAAGGTCATGCACGCCCACCTCAGCGAAGATGCTGATTTCGTCAAGCGATTTCACCGGGAAGCGCAGGCTACGGGTAAATTGATACATCCCAATATCGTCCAGGCGCTCGATTTTGATGTGGATGCCGGCATCTACTATATGGTTATGCAATATATTGATGGCCCCACCCTCAAAGATGAGTTCAAGGTGCGACTGCAACAGGGCGATGGATTCGATCTGCTTGAAGTAGGCCGAATTATGGGGGCACTATGTGACGCTGTCGATTACGCGCACGCCCATCACATGATCCATCGCGATATTAAACCGGCCAATATGATGATCGATAGCGAGGGCCAGGTGCGGCTGACCGATTTTGGCATCGCGCGTCTGATGGGCGGCACACAGTATACCGCCACCGGAGCGATGACCGGTACTCCGGCCTATATGTCGCCGGAGCAGGGCCGGGGCGATAAGGTTGATGGCCGCAGCGACATTTATACGTTAGGCGTCATTTTGTACGAACTGGTCACCGGCCAGGTACCCTATGAAGCCGATACGCCCATCGCCGTGGTCATGAAACATATCACCGAACCGCTGCCGCTGCCAAGTATCCTCACCCCCCGATTGCCCCAGGCTGTGGAGGCGGTCATTGTCAAAGCGATGGCCAAATCACCGGAAGACCGCTACCAGACGGCGGGTGAAATGAGAGGAGCCGTGCGAGAAGCGGTTGGTCTGCCGCCAGGCGATACGCTGCGCCGCCATCCGTTGCGTCCTGTTACCCCACCACCAACGATTGCCCATGAGCTTGACCCCACAACCGGTACCTTTACAGCCGTAAATACCATCGCCGATACAGACGGCGGCACCGTGCCTATGGCTCGTCTGGATGGTGAAACTCTGGCAACGATCACTCCCCCAACAGCCCATTTTTCGCCAATGCTGTTAGGTTGGGCGGGCGTGGTGATGCTCGTCGTGTTAGGTGGCTTTGGCTATTTTGCCTTTGGCAGTTGGGCCAAATCCGATCCGGTTGCAGAAAATGAACCCACCGCAACGGCAACAGTCGATGGAACGGCTACGGCTGTGGCGATAGCCGGACAAAATAAAAGCGCCGCCACGGCCACCGCCGACTGGCTGGCGGCAGACAGCGACCGGGACGGTCTGACCAACGCTGAGGAGGTCGATCTTAACACCTTGCCCAATAATCGCGACACCGACCAGGACGGCATCGATGATTTTGATGAGGTGGATCGCATTGGCTCCGATCCCCTAAAATCCGACACGGACGGCGACGGGTTGAAGGATGGTTTTGAAGTAAGCCAGGGCCTTAATCCGCTGTCAGAAGATACCGACGGCGATGGGCTACTCGATGCCCGTGATCCCGATCCGGGCAGCACCCCGACGCCAACTATGACCGCAACACCGCTGCCAACGTCAACCCCGTTGCCAACAGAGACACCTCCCCCTACGGAAACGCCCACACCCGGCCCGACAGCCACAGCCACCAACACCTTTACCCCGGCTCCTCCAACGGCAACCAACACGCCGGACGCCTCACGCGGCAAGCTAGCCTTTCAGTCGAGCCGTAACGGCAACAACGAGATTTACGTAATGAACCTGGACGGTAGCGGACAAACCAACCTGACCAACAGCCCCGGCGACGACCGCAGCCCCCTCTGGTCGCCCGATGGG
Source organism: Anaerolineae bacterium (assembly GCA_020433835.1). The sequence continues at coordinate 11,207 of JAGRBY010000121.1, forward strand.
CTGTCGATTGCCTTTGTATCGTGGCGTGATGATCAAGGCGTGTGGGTTATGGATGCCGACGGTACCAATCAGAAGCGGTTGGCATCCGGCGGCAGCGGGACAGTCTACGATCCGGTTTGGAGTTTTGATAGCCGCCGTCTCTACTTTGGCAGCTCGGTTGAGGGCATTGAGGTGATCGATGTGGATGGCACCAATCGCAAAATTATTACTGCCGGCAAAGGCCACAATCCCAGCTTATCACCCAACGGTCAACAGTTACTTTACAGCGCCGATGACGGCGGCAACTTTAACCTCTTCTTTATCAGCATAGCCGGGGGCAATGCCAACTACGTAACCAGCGCCCCTGCCAGCGAAATTCAGCCGGTTTTATCGCCCGACGGCTTACGCGTGGCCTTTATCTCCGCCCCCGATACTGACACAGGACGGGGTGATCTGTATGTGATGGAGATTGACGGCACCAACTCGGTGCAGTTGGTAACCGGCCCCAACAGCCACCCGGCCTGGTCGCCCGATGGTCGCCAAATTGCATTTACCAACCGCAGCGAAGGCAACGATGAGATCTACCTTATTAACGCCGACGGCAGCAACATGCGCAACCTGACCAATTTTCCGGCGGATGACAGCCATCCTACTTGGTCACCCCGTTAGGCATCTCCAATGTTGAGAGCGCAATTGAACGGCATTATTTGCCTCAAAGTTTCCCCGAATTTAGAATGCAAACGGTTTGAGTTTGTAGAGTTTATGGAGTTGGCGGAGTTTGATAGTTAGCTGGATGGATAGTTGGCTGGTTGGCTAAGAAGTAACCAACCAACCAACCAGCCAGCCATCCAACTACCAACTAACCAACTATTCATCTGACCCACCATCATCAAAGGAGATACGTTATGGAGAAAATGACGAAGGAAGAGATTACGGAGTTTCTGACGGAAATGCCGCGTACAGCTAAAATTGCGACGGTGCGTGAGGACGGGCGGCCGCATGTCGCCCCCATCTGGTTTGAGCTGGACGGTGATACGTTTGTCTTTACCACCTGGCACGAGTCGATCAAGGCAGCCAATATGACCCGTGACGGGCGGATTAGTTTATGTATTGATGATGAGGTGCCGCCGTTTGCTTATGTGATCATCGAAGGTGAAGTATCGATCAGCGAAGACCCGGACGAACTGCGCCATTGGGCTACGCAGATTGCCGGTCGCTATATGGGGCCGAATCTGGCCGAAGCGTACGGTAAGCGTAACAGCGTTAAAGGTGAACTGCTGGTGCGCGTGACCCCAACCTATATTATGGCCCAAAAGAATATTGCGGTGTGATGTGTAAGCGTTCAGCTATCAGTTGTCAGCTATAATGTGCTGCTAATTGAACCGTAACTGTCGTGCCCTGGCCGACTTCGCTATTGACCGTGATAGTGCCACCGTGGTTATGGGCGACGTTCAGGGCGATGGCTAGCCCTAAGCCGGTGCTGTTGCTGCTGCGCGACGAATCGACGCGATAGAAGCGGTCGAAGATGTGGGGTAAATGATGGTTTGGAATGCCGACGCCGGTATCGGTGACCGTGACTTCAACAAAACCGTTGAGGTCAGGTTCGGCCGTTACCCCGATTTGACCCTGTTCAGTGTAGTTGATGGCGTTGGCGATGATGTTGACAAACAGTCGGATGAGCGCATCGCTGTCGCCGGGGATGGTGAGATCGGTGGGAATAGAAGTCGTTAAGGTTAGTTTTTTTTCCTCGGCCAGCACCCGCAATGAGTCGGTGACGTCGGTCAGGATGGTGGACAGATCGACGCTTTTTTTGGCGGCCCGTTGGGTTGGGGTGTCGCTGTGGGTGAGTTGTAAGAGGCTCTCTACCAGGATTCGCAGCCGGCCGGTTTCTTCGCTCAAATCGGCCAGCACGCGCTCGTACTCGGCCGGGGTGCGGCGACGGGCCAGGGTACTGCTGAGAATGGTCATCATCGCCGTGAGCGGCGTGCGCAGTTCGTGCGAGGCATCGGCGGTGAAGCGGCGTTCGCGTTGGAAAGCGGCCTCCAGTCGAGCCAGCATCGAATCGAACGTGGCCGCCAGCCGTCCGGCTTCATCATCGGTGGGGGGCAAGTTGAGCCGGGCCGAGAGGTCATCGGCCGAGATTTGCCGGGCAGTCTGCGTGATGCGATCGATGGGGTTCAGCGCCCGTGCGGCCAGGAAGTAGCCCCCAACTCCGGCGATGCCGATGAGCAGCGGCCCGCCAATGAGCAGCGTGATCAGCAGTTGGTTGAGCGTTTGCCTGACGCTGATAAGATTTTGAGCCACTTGCACGGTGCCGGCCCAGGTCTCGCTCTGAAAAACCGGCACGCTATAGACCCGGACGGGATGGTGCGTGGCCGGATCGGTGATGGTCACAGCTAGACCGGTAGAGATGTCTGCCGGTTCATTTATGGAAGGCTGGGGCAGTGCCTGGTAAGGGCCGTATACCTGGCGTATTTCCCCCGCCCGGTTAATAAGCCGAAACGAAAAGCCGTATTCATTAAGCGGCGTGTTAGGAATATCCTCAAGCAGTTCGTCAACCGCAACAAAGTCGCCATCAACGGCATCAGCTTCGGCCAAAATCTGAGATGCTGATAGACGCAGCGCGTCATCAACCGAGCCGATCAGGCTACTTGCCATCCGCAGATAAACGAAGGTGCTAAAGAGAAAGAGTGCGGCCAGCAGCAGACCCGCCGTCCACAGCGCAAACCGCACGCGCAGCGTTCGCAACCACAGCATCAATCTCCCCCTTGTGTCGACAACCGATAGCCCGCCCCGCGAACCGTGTAGATGAGTTTTTGCTCGAACGGATCGTCGATTTTGCGGCGCAGATTGCGGATATAGACATCGACCACATTTGATTGATTGTAGACATCGTAGTTCCAGACTGCCTCGGCTATTTCGGTGCGGCTGAGGATGCGTTCGGGGTCGCGCATGAGGCACTCCAGCACGGCGTACTCTTTGCTGGTAAGGTCGATGAGGGTCTCGCCGCGCATCACGCGCCGGGTGCGGGTGTCCATCGTTAAGTCGGCCACATGCAGCAGGTTGTTGCCCCCCGGTTGGCCTGTCTGCCGCCGGGTGAGGGCGCGGAGGCGAGCCAGCAGCTCTTTGAGTTCAAACGGTTTGCCCAAATAATCGTCGGCTCCGGCATCGAGGCCCATAACCCGATCATCAACGGCATCACGGGCGGTTAGCATCAGTATGGC
>JAGRBY010001220.1 GCA_020433835.1 Anaerolineae bacterium
AGGCTTTTATTTACATTGCTATGACCCGTCTCATGTTACGCAGGCTTGCTCCTAAATAACCTTTTAAAACAGTTTCTTACTTCTAATGCTCTTACTTTATCGGCAACCCAGCCTGCCGCCAGGCTATCATACCACCCGACAAATTGATAACCTCCGTAAAGCCCTGGTTTGCCAACTGTCGACAAGCCGAACGGCTGCGGTTGCCTGAACGACAAACACACACAATAGTCCGGTCTTTCGGCAGTTTATTGCTTTGCTGCTCAAGGTTAGAAAGCGGAATATGCCGGGTTTTAGCAATATGGCCGTCATGGCGATACTCTTGGTCGGTGCGGACATCGAGCAAGATCAGTTTTTTGTCATTTTGTAGGCGTTGATGAAGTTCCTGCACCGTCATATTCTGAATGGGTTGCGCTGAGGATTCTCCTAAGCCAAATAGTTTTTTCCACATAAGCTTACTCCGTTTGAATTGAAATTGAGATAAAAGAAGGATTTTTGATACGCTTTTGCATAATGAGAAAGAAGGAACGTCGTTGGCCCTACGGAAACATCGCCATTTTCAGTGGCTTCTTTATATTAGATGCAATTTCAACCAAAAGGTTACATGATATGGGGGGGCGTATCAATCAATCATTCATTTTACACACCTTCAGGCAAAAATCCCAAAGAAAAACTTTAAATTCATGTGGCGGCTGCATTCTACCGGCTTCTTTTTTATAAAGCCGTAAATCTTGTCTCGATGGGATTGTACGAAGCAATCTCTGGCGTGTATAATCACGAGCAGCAAATGCCAACGGTTTCTCTGGAGAATAGATTATCATGTCACTACAGTTGAACAGCTTGAAAAGCCCCACGGTAAGACCCTTTACCCTGGGCGAAGAAATCACCCATAGTATTACCCACGGCATTGGCGCCGGGTTGAGCATTGCCGGTTTAAGTATCTTGGTTATGCTGGCGGTTTTGTATGGAAACGTGTATCAAACGGTCAGTTTCAGTATTTACGGGGCGACGCTGATTATTTTGTATCTGGCCTCTACCTTGTACCACAGTTTTCAACAGCCTCGGGTTAAACAGATTTTCGAGGTAATTGACCATGCGGCTATTTACCTGCTCATCGCCGGGACGTATACGCCTTTTCTATTGGTCGCCATTCGCGGTGTGTGGGGCTGGGGTTTGCTCATCGTCATCTGGGCCTTGGCTATTGTTGGGGTTAGCTGCAAAGCGTTTTTTATTGATCGCTTTAGAAAGCTCTCGACGCTGGGCTATGTACTCATGGGCTGGCTCTGTGTATTGGTTATCCACGATTTGGTGGCTAATTTGCCGCTTAACGGCTTGATCTGGCTGGCTGTGGGCGGGGTTGTTTACACCGTGGGGGCTATATTTTATGAAATGCGTCGTATTCCGTATACGCATGCCATCTGGCACTTGTTTGTATTGGGTGGCAGCATCTGCCATTACTTTGCCATTCTTTTATATTTGGCTCCCATACAGTAGAGCGCTTGAGGCGAAAAACAATCAGTTTTCCCCTCTTGACAGCAACATACGATTGTAGTAATCTGAGAATAATCAAATACGTAAGTTAAGGTGCGCCGTCCACTTACATTCGCGGCGTACATCCAAGCGTGGGGGAAGCCCGGTGCAA
>JAGRBY010001221.1 GCA_020433835.1 Anaerolineae bacterium
GTGACGATACCCTGGCGCTCGATATGATCAAAGAGGTCGGGCCGGGCGGGCATCATCTGGGCACGCCGCACACCCAGGCTCGCTTCAAAACCGAGTATTACACCCCCTTCCTGGCTGATCGCCAAAACTATGAGTCGTGGCAGCTCAGCGGCGTAGGCGATGCCGCCCAGCGCGCCAACAAAATCTGGAAACAGGTGCTCAAGGTCTATGAGCCGCCGCCGCTGGATGAGTCCATCCGCGAAGCGCTGGACGATTTTGTCGCTCGACGTGAGAAAGAGTTGGACGGGGTGGAGTTGTATTCGTAGCAATAGCCCCTCACCCCCAACCCCTCTCCCAAACTGAGAGAGGGGTTGGGGGTGAGGGTGAAACGTCGTTTTCATTCTCGTTATCGGCTCGATTGTAAACCTTATGCTTAAATCGGAACTGATCCGACCCCGCATCAAAATTCAAGATGACCGTATCTCGACGCGCCCAATTGAGGCCAACTACCGCTATCTCGGCATTGCCACCGACCTTATCACCCTGTTTAAGGCGCATACGCACCAGAGTCGGGGGCAGCTGCACGATGCCCTGCGCGACTATGAAGGCGACAGCCTCGACTATCCCATCATTCGCGGCTTGGCCTCGGTGCTTGAGGCGCGCTGCGACTTTGGCAGCGCTCCACCTATCGATCCCGCCGAACTGCGCGAACAGCTTTTTCAACGGGGGCCGGTCACATCGCGCCAGGATTTGTTTAACCTGGTCACCCGTGAGCAAGCCCTTGTGGAAATGACAACCGCAACCGGCCTCACCACCGAGGCCATTGAAGCCGCCCTCTTTGCCGATCTGGCCGAGGAACAGATTCTGCTTGACCCCGGCCCGCCCGTTGCGCCCGGCGATCTCATCGCCCGCTATAATCTTGAACTGGCCCGTGGCCTGCTCTACTGGGCCAGAGAGATGCGCATTCGCGTAGCCGACAGCTACAAAGATCTTTTTAAGTATATCAAACTTTTCAAACTGATGTACACCATCCGGCCCCTGTCATCAACGCTCGATGACACCGCAGCCGATGATATCGCTCTGTCGGAGCCGGAATACAGCCCGCCCGGTTATCATGTTACCTTACATGGCCCTATTTCACCGTTTGTCCAATCGACCATTCGCTACGGCTTGCAGTTTGCCAAATTTCTGCCGGCGCTGCTGCTGTGCCAACGCTGGCACATGGAGGCCGATGTCCAGCCGCCGCATCATTCCGGCTCTGAGCCGCTGCGCTATACACTGACCGACAAAACGCCGCTGCGCAGCCATTTCAAAGCCTCCGGTATGTTTGATAGCCAACTGGAGGCTGACTTCGCTGCCGAGTTTGAAGAAAAGTACGGCGGGGCCAAACGCAAGTGGGAGCTGGTGCGCGAAGATGAGTTGATTGTTGTTGGCGATACCGTCATGATCCCTGATTTCTCGCTGACCCATCGCAAAGATGGCCGGCGAGCGCTGCTGGAGATCGTTGGCTTTTGGCACCCGCACTACCTGCGCCGCAAGCTCGAAAAAATTCGGCTGGCTGGTCGCTCTGATTTAGTCCTGCTGGTTTATGATAGTGCCAACGTCGCTGAAGGCACCTTCGAAGCCGCCTCTGCCGGCGAGGTTTT
>JAGRBY010001222.1 GCA_020433835.1 Anaerolineae bacterium
CAATCTCGTGCCAGAGATAGGACATAATATCAAAGGACGATGTCCACCGATGGGCGCAATCCGGGCAAACTTGGTTGATTTGCAGATCAGCCAACGGATCCGCTTCAGCCAACGCTATGGTAAGCTGTTTTTGGGCAGAATCTGTCAGTTCAACCTCCGAGAGCAAACACCCTCGCAACAAAGTTTTCGCATCTTCAGCCTGGAGGACATCCAGGCTATTCGGCAACCGAATGTGAATCGGTTCGTCATCTATGGTCACCGTTAGCGTGGCGGATAGGTCTGGCCGCGCAGCCAACAAAGTCTCCACCGACAAATCAAACTCAAGCGCCGCGGCGCAATTTGGACAGGTTACGTAACAGGCCAGGACATCACCAAATAGATGCTGACGCAGCCGAAACAAGTAGGCATCACGTTGACCAATGGGCCAGGTATCCGGCGTCTGGTTGGGGATGACTGCCATGAGCAGTAGCAAAGCCCGCTGTACCGGCTTAAGATGATGGCCTCGTTCCCACACATTCAGCAAGGTCTCAGCCGAGAGTCGCTGCATCATGCCGGTTCGTCAAACGTTGGCTCTGTTTCTACCACAACATCGTAATCCCGTTCCCAACCTTCGTTTTCCAATTTCAGAGTTTGAATAGCCACAGCGTTGGCACTGGCATCAAGCTCCGGCATAGCCGTAAACTCCGAAACCCAACAGCGGTAAATGTTGTAACGTTGTACTAACTGACCGGCCTCGTTGTATAACTCGAGTTGAATATCCTTACGAAAATCGAGCAATGACACCTCTGATCCCAAACCCGAGCCAAAGTTCCATACTTTATTGGCCCATTTCTCAAACTCAGGGTCGTGGGTCACGCCACGCTCAAGTGTAATTGCCTCATAGGAAGTCTGTCCCGGCGATTTACGCACCATGCTGGGGTCGCCTCCTTCACGATGGTCAATCACCTCGGTGGTGCGGGTTAGGGCGCTGACTTTGCTAATGCCGGCGACGAAACGATTATCCCACTTAACGCGGAATTTAAAGTTTTTATAAGGATCGAAGCGATGGGGGTTTGCTTCAAATAAGGCCATCTGATTGCCTCCTCATAGGTTTCTCAGGGTTGAATAATATTAGGAAGCGCTTTGCCCAGCTAACTGCTGCAATTTGATAATCACAAATTCAGCCGGTTTCAGCGGGGCAAAACCTACAACAATATTGACAATACCATTGTTGATATCGGCCTGGGTTGTCGTCTCCGAGTCACATTTGACCAGATAGGCCTGGCGCGGTGATGACCCCTGAAACGCCCCCTGCCGAAACAACGTCTGCATAAAGGCGGTAACATTAAGCCGAATCTGACTCCACAGAGGCTCATCATTGGGCTCGAAGACGACCCATTTCAAGCCTTGATAGAGCGACTCTTCGATGAATAGGGCCAGCCGACGCACGGGAATATATTTCCATTCGCTAGCCATAGCGTCAGCGCCGACTAAGGTTCGCGTGCCCCAACTGATATTGCCATAGATGGGGAAATTGCGTAAAACATTGACGCCACTCGGATTTAAGGCCCCGTTTTGCAGGTCGGTCAGATTGGTGACAATTTCAACATTTCGTAGGGTAGCCTCCGTACCCGCTGGCGCTTT
>JAGRBY010001223.1 GCA_020433835.1 Anaerolineae bacterium
TTACTACGTGGGTGCCTACAAAAGCCTGCGCAATCGCTCGGCCAATATGGATGTGTTGGTGGCGTTGGGGGCGTCGGTAACGTACTTTTATTCGGTCATCGTGACTATCGGGCTGCTCAATTCACCGACATACTTTGAAACCTCGGCCATCATTATTACGCTGATTAAAATTGGAAAGCTACTGGAAGTTCGGGCTAAAGGAAAGACCGGCGCGGCGATCAAAACCTTGATCGGGTTGCAGGCCAAAACCGCCCGCGTCGAACGCAACGGGGCGGAAATCGATCTGCCGGTTAGCCAGGTTCAAACTGGCGATACGGTCATCGTGCGGCCTGGGGAAAAAATTGCGGTCGATGGCATCGTCATTGGCGGCGCATCAGCGGTCGACGAGTCGATGCTCACCGGCGAGAGTCTGCCGGTTGATAAAGCTGTGGGCGATACCGTCATCGGCGCAACGCTTAACAAACAAGGCCGCCTGAAAATACAGGCCACAAACGTGGGCCAGGCATCGGCTTTGGCCCAAATTATTCGGCTGGTCGAGCAAGCGCAAGGCTCCAAAGCACCCATCCAGGCCCTGGCCGACAAAATCGCTGCTATCTTTGTGCCGATGGTCATCAGCCTGGCCCTCTTAACCTTTGCTATTTGGCTGTTGAGCGGCGCAACCTTTACCACAGCGCTCATCCGGCTGGTGGCCGTGCTGCTTATCGCCTGCCCCTGCGCCCTCGGTTTAGCCACACCTACGGCTATGGTTGTTGGCATGGGCAAAGGAGCCGCTCAAGGCATTCTCTTCAAAAACAGCGCCGCCCTGGAATTGGCGCACAAATTAGACACCATCATTCTCGACAAAACCGGAACCCTCACCACCGGCCAACCCGCTGTCACCGATATTGTGCTGGCGCAGAATTTAGAATTTAGAATGAAGAATGCTGAAAAGGTTAAACAGCAACTGGCTAAAACGAATGGGCAACACGTACTTTCCAATCACCAATCACCAATCTCTAATCCCGATTCTCCATTCTCCATTCTCCATTCTCCATTCTCCATTCTCCACCTCGCCGCCTCCGCCGAACGCGGTTCGGAGCATCCGCTTGGACGCGCCATTGTCGAAATGGCTCAGGCGCAGGGATTAGCCCTCAGCGAACCGGCGGACTTTGAAAATATCGCCGGACAGGGAATAGCCGCCGAGGTCGACGGACACCGCGTTTTGCTGGGGAACCAACGCTTGATGGATAATCGCGGGGTTGACCTCGATGGCCTTACAACGCAAGGTCAACATTTGCAGCGAGAGGCCAAAACAACGATGTGGCTGGCGGTTGATGGCCAGGTAGAAGCGGTCATCGGCATTGCCGACACCCTTAAAGAAGGCTCGCCGGAAGGGGTGGCAGCACTAAAAGCGCTAGGCTTGATGGTTATGATGATCACCGGCGATAACCAGGCCACCGCCCACGCTGTCGCCGACGAAGTGGGTCTGGCCGCCCATAAAAACGCCATCCTGGCCGAGGTTTTACCGGCCGATAAATCGAAGAAAATTGCCCGGCTGCAACAAGAGGGGCATACCGTCGGCATGGTCGGCGACGGAATCAACGATGCCCCGGCGCTGGCCCAGGCCGATG
>JAGRBY010001224.1 GCA_020433835.1 Anaerolineae bacterium
TAACTCTTCCAACGTAACATGCATTCACGCCAACAAAAGAAGGCCCCTGTACGCCGGATTCAGCCTTCCCGACGCGTCGAGACACCCCAATTTGCCGTCTGCACCTCTCCCGGCCGCGCCGGGAACACATATTTATCAGCCGCAGCACCCCCGGCCGGGCCGACGCCCTGTATTTACCGAATTCAACGCCTGCGTCAGCGCCGATGACGTGGATTTATCAAACACAGCTTCCTTTTTGCTCAGAAGCAGGTATAGTTACCCTACGCACCCCATCTTGCGTCTACGCTCATCTATTTTGCTTGTTGGGGACAGTGGGGATCAGCCTTATTGCGGGCAAAGAATAGGCAAGAAACTATCTGGTAGTAATATGAGTTACACAGGTCATGTCATTTCGAAGCCGAAGGCGAGAAATCCCCTATAACGTCCAATTTCAAACAACGTTCGATGGGATTTCTCGCTCCTATCGTCGCTCGAAATGACATCCGTACGTCTCAAATGCATAACTTCTAAGTAAAATAAAACAAATCGATCAGGGGATACGACACCATGCTGAATAAAACCAACTTATTGAATGAATTGCAAGCAGAATACCAAAACTGGCAAGCGCTGCTCGATCAGATCGGCCCGGCGCGGATGGATTGGCCCGGTGTGGCCGGTGATTGGTCGATCAAAGATGTCATCGCGCACATAACCGGCTGGCGACGCAGAACGGTGGGCCGCTTGCAGGCGTTACAGCAGGGCCAACCGGAGCCACCTCCGCCCTGGCCAACCGACCTGCAAACCGATGATGAGATCAACGGCTGGATTTACCAGTCGCGCCGGGACTACTCAGTTAGCCAGGTTTTGGACGAATCGCATCAGGTTTTTCAACAGCTGCTGGCCGCCATCGACAGCCTGCCCGCAGCGGTGCTGGCCCAGGCCCATCGCCTGCCGTGGATGGCCGGCCACCCCTTCAACGCCGCCGAGTTCTTTGCCCATTTTCACGATGAGCATGAAGCCGATATGCGCACCTGGCTGGCCCGCGTGGAAAACCAAAGTTCAGCCGGTATCTTCAACGTGATCCACGTCAGCGAAACGATCATCACCGCCGGTCAGCCCACCGCCGACCAACTGCGCGGCGTGGCAACCGAAGGCGTGACCACGGTCATCAACCTGGCCCCCCACAATTCGCCTCGGGCGCTGGATGATGAAGCCGGTCTGGTCGATGGCCTGGGGATGCACTATATCAACATCCCGGTCGATTGGGCAGCGCCTCAGCCCGAAGATTTCGCCCGCTTTGAGCAGGCGATGGGCCAACTACCGCCCGGCAAGACGCTGATCCACTGTGCCGCCAATTTTCGGGTTACGGCCTTTTACAGCCTCTACGCCCACAAGCATCTCGGCTGGTCTGAAGAGCGGGCCGCTGCCTTGCGTGCCCCGATCTGGGCCGGCAGCGATTATCCCGCCTGGGAGCAGTTCATCGCCCAGATGAAGCAGCAGATATCCGCCGCCTAATGCCGGGCGGCTCTCACACCTTTAATATCTAACCAAACGACTTCTTGCATTTTGAGCAAGAAAACGAACCGCTAAGGCGCAAAGTTCGCCAAGAAAAATTAAATCGAAAA
>JAGRBY010001225.1 GCA_020433835.1 Anaerolineae bacterium
CTCCACGGGAGTAGGGAATAAGGAGTAGGAAGTAGGAGGATTTTTCCCCCTAATCCCTACTACCTACCCCCTACCCCTCGATTTGTACATCCCGACTATGTTATTTATAAAAAATTCTTGGTAAATCACTGTTGTTCAGTTACGTTAACAGAAATCACCGTATGTTACTACGTTTAAGTATGGCTTTAATGGTGGTGGGGGTGGTGATCAGTGTCATCAGCGCCTCATTGGTGGGTGTGTCGTTCTATTTTACCCGCGCCGGTGACGCTGCTGCCGAGCGGGGAAGCGTCACTATCCGTCAGCTTGCGCCGCTTGAAGATGAAACCACAACCGAAAAGAAAGTAGCCCCAACCGCCGCCGGTCGAACAACACAAACGGCGGGTGAGCCGAAATCCACCCCTCAGGCCATCGAGCCGACGAGCGAGGCGGAAATCTTGACGTTGTCGGGCGCGGATGACTCGGTCGCAGCAGAGGCGGAGACGGCCTCTGCGCCGAAAGAGGCGCGATCGACCAAGTCTGCGCCAACCGCGAAGGCGACGGTTTCGACCTTGGTCGAAGCGGCGGTCATCACCAAAACGGACGTGCTGACCCGCATGACCACGCCGCAAACGCTGACCAAAACGGACGTTATCTCTATTCCAACGGCAACACCCACATCTACTCCTACGCTCGAAGCCGCGCCCGAAATCGAAGCTGAGTTGGAGTACAACGATCCTTACACCTCGACCGATCAGGTTCAGCCGCCGCCTTCGGTAGAAACGCCGGCGGTGTCGGCTTTGGGCTGCCCCCTTAGCTCACCCATCGGCTTTGAGCTGATCCCCATCGAAGGCCAACCGCTGAAAGACCACCCGGCTTACGTGCATGGCGATCTCAATCTGGCTCTGCGTGGCTACGTTCCGGCCGGATCGTCGCTTGGTTTGGTTGATTATCAGGGGGCTACGGATGGCGATGCGCCCCAGCTTCACGGCTTGTTTGAACCCAATCGCGTGCCTCAATTTTTGAATACCTATCGGGTTAATGATTGGATTTGGGATTCGAGCCAGTGCGGCGGTCACCCGCGCGGCTGTCCCGGCCCGCCGGCCGATACATTTTGGCCGGTTACGCTGGTTGGCGTGGCAACAACGCCCGGTGAGCCGATTCACGTTCCGGAGCGGGGCGCTCAGATTTACGGGGGCGGCTACACGGCGCTGGTGCTGTATGCTGAGGAAAATCGGATTACGCTCGGCTACACCCGGCGCGATACAGTTGCGGCCGGCTACACCGTTCATATCGAAAATGTATGCGTCAACCCCAATCTGGTGGCGCTGTACAAAGCCCAGGAGGATGCCGACGGCTGGCTGGCATCCGGCCATTTGCCGGGCTTGCGCAACAACCAGGCCTTTGGCACCGCTTTGGGCTACGAAATTCAGGTGGCTATCCGTGATGCGGGGATGTTTATGGACCCGCGCTCGCAAAAAGATTGGTGGCGGTAACCAACTAAAGGTCAGGACGCAGATGACTGGTTTAGGTAATAACCCGAGTTCGATAATTGGACAGAATTTACAAGATTAAAAAGATTTTTATTTGATTTAATCTTATAAATCCTGTTAATTCTG
>JAGRBY010001226.1 GCA_020433835.1 Anaerolineae bacterium
TGCCACGCGGGTTATCGTTTGGTACATCGCTGAATATGCCTTTGATCGATTCAATATGGGGTATGCTACCGCGATCTCTGTCGCCTTGTTTCTGCTTTTGGCGATCGTTACCTTTATTCAAATGCGGGTGATGCGTGCCGGCGAGTCGGATCTGTAGATGACTCACCTAATTCAGGTTTAGCTTCTAAGGAGAAATGATAATGACAACACACACTGTTTCCAGACCGGCCTCTGGCTCACAAATAAACTGGGGACGAATCGCCGTTGTGGCAGTACTGATCGTGCTGATTATTCTGACCGTATTTCCCATCTACTGGGTCTTGCGCACGGCCCTCTCTGATCCAAAATTAATTTTCACCGACACGACCTCTTTGCTGCCCGTTGGCTTTACATTTAATAACTTTCTCAGGGTGCTGGGGCTGATGAGTACAGAAGAAGCCATTGCCGCCGGAGGGACCGGTCAATCGATCAACTTCCTGCTCTTCTTACGTAACTCATTCATTGTGACCACGCTGCTGGTGGTTGGCCAGGTGTTCTTCAGCGCTATGGCCGCTTATGCCTTTGCCCGGCTTAAATTCCCCTTCCGGGAACAGATCTTCTTTTTGTATGTGGCCGCGTTGATGGTGCCCGGTATTGTGCTCTTTATCCCCAATTTTGTACTTATCCGCAACTTGGGCTGGCTAGACACGTTTCAAGGCATTGTGGCGCCTAAATTCCTGATGACACCTTTCGCCGTTTTCTTTATGCGCCAATTTTTCCTAACCATCAATCGTGAGGTTGAAGAAGCCGCCCGGATCGATGGTGCCGGCTACTTTCGCGTTTTTTGGTCGCTCATTTTGCCGGTTAGTACGGCCCCGCTAACCACGCTGGGTATTTTGACCTTCATTGCCGAGTGGAACGAATATTTCTGGCCCTTTATTGTGGGTCGGGATGAAAGTGTCCGGGTGTTGACGGTTGCGCTCGGTGTCTTCCGTAGTCAAACTCCGCAGGGAGCGCCCGACTGGGGCGGCTTGATGGCCGGTACTCTGGTGGCCATGGTGCCTATTCTCGTTCTATTCGCCCTGACCGCCCGCAAAGCCATCGACTCAATCGGGTTCAGTGGATACAAATAAGTAGGAGGAAAACAACATAGCACAAGGAGGTGACTATCCAAGAGATAATACGAGAACAAAGACTATCAAACAAACCCTTATTTATAAAAACCATTTATTACCATGGAGAGGCAAGATGAAAACAAAACAATCTTTCATAGGTCTGATCTCGCTGCTGGCTGTGTTTAGCCTGATTTTAGCCGCCTGTGGTGGCGGTGCTGCTCCCAGCAACGACTCAAATGATAGCGCGGCGGCCTCTGGCAGCAGCGATGAAGCCGTAGAACTGAGATACGCCTTGTGGGATTCGGCCCAACAGCCCGCTTACGAAGCCTGCGCCGCCGAATTTCAAAAAGAACACCCCAACATCAGTATCAAAATCGAACAAAGCGGCTGGGATGATTACTGGAGCACCATTCAAACCGGGATGGTCGCCGGCAACGCGCCCGATGTCTTCACCGACCATCTGGCCAAATACCCCGAATTTGCCGAAAAGGCGCAAAT
>JAGRBY010001227.1 GCA_020433835.1 Anaerolineae bacterium
TATCTGTTGCGTCAATTTATGGAAGGTATTCCTGATGACTATATTGATGCAGCGCGTGTTGATGGCGCCTCCGAGTTACGCATCGTGTGGCAGGTGGTACTCCCATTAGTCACGCCGGCGATGGCCGCTTTTGTGATTATCAAATTTATGTGGGCCTGGAATCAGTTCTTATGGCCTTTGATCATCGGGCAACAGCAAGAAATGTTCACGATTACAGTCGGATTGGTTTTTTTCGCCGGACAATGGTTTAACGATTGGAATATGATCACGACTGCTACGGTCTTTAGCATGATCCCGATGATCGTTATTTTCATCGTACTACAGCGTTATCTCGTGCAAGGGATTGTTTTATCTGGCGTTAAAGGGTAATAGAGTTTGATTTAAGGTGACCGTCACTTAACATCCTGCAGATAGAGCAGGTTCTGCCAATTGCGCACTGTATTTATAGCAAAAGTGACCGTCACTTTAGTTATGATGTTTAATCATTGATCTGTAAAATCTTAATTCATATTGATAGGAGGTACATGTCTTCCGTTTTGTTCGCACAAGCGGCGGCATATCTAACACCATGAACTATGTAGAATTTGGTAGTACCGGCAAAAAGATATCAGAGATGAGTCTGGGGACGATGATGTTTGGGGTTCGCTGCGACAAGCCGGAGTCGGACCGCATTTTGGGAATGACGATGGATCATGGCATTAATTCCATCGATACGGCCGCGATGTACGGCAATGGCCTGACCGAAGAGATTTTGGGGCAGATTATCAAAGGCCGGCGCGATAAGCTCTTTATCGGCACCAAAGTTCACAAGGGGGTTGACACCAGGAGCATTCTTGAAAGCATCGATGAAAGTCTGACCCGGCTGCAAACCGACTATGTTGACCTGTATATGATCCATTGGCCGGTCGTGGGGATGAATCCGGAAGAGATCATGGCCGCCTTGAACACGGTGGTGACTCAGGGCAAAGCCCGCTATGTTGGCTGCTGCAACTATCCGGCCTGGTTGTTGGCTCACTCTAACGCTATTGCTCAACAAAATGGCTGGCCCAAGTTGGTCTGTAACCAGGTGGCCTACAATCTCATCGAGCGTGGCGTTGAGGTGGAAATTCTCCCGCAAGCCGTGGCCGAAAAAGTGGCGATTACCACGTATCGATCGCTGGCTCAGGGCTTGTTAACCGGCAAATACCGACACGGACAACCGCTGCCGGACAACTCTCGGGGCGAGAGCAGTACCCAAATTATCACTTGGCTGTCGCAGCATGGTGAGGCGGTGGAACATTACCTGCGTTTGGCCGAAAGGCGCGGTGTCCATCCGGTGGAACTGGCCCTGGCCTGGGTTCGATACTCGGCAGGGGTGACCTCGCCTATTGTGGGCGTTAGCTCGTTGGGGCAGCTCCAAACTTCTATCGATGCCTTTGATTTCAACCTGACGGCCGATGAGTATGATGAACTGACTTTTCTATTCGATACGGACGTAAAAGAAGAAGGTCTGCAACGATTCCCCGGCCTCAAGTACAACTTTCCCCGGCTACGTCGCAATTTAGGGCTGTTAGGAGGATAATCGTATGAGCGACCGCATCCGCAC
>JAGRBY010001228.1 GCA_020433835.1 Anaerolineae bacterium
TGGAATATGTATATGTCGGAGGGGCTGAGTTATACGGGGGATTTCAAAACTACGCTGGCCAAACCCAACACTTCGGTGTTGATCCGCATCCTGTCCGACCGTGATCTGGATGGCTACAACGACCGTAATGAAACCAAACTCGGCACTGATCCTGATGACCCGGCCTCCCATCCCAATCCCGAACTGCTGGCCGGCTATACCACCGATTGTGACGGCGATGACTGCACTGTGCTGATGGCTTTCCTCAACACCGGCAACTACGACGCCTACGGCGTGGAAGCGATCATGTACTCGCCCGACGGTCTGGCCGCGATCTCCAACAACACCATTGGCGGCAGCGGGCGGGTGCCGGCGGGGCAGCAGGTGGTGCTGGGGACTCGTATTTTGGCGCCGGAGTTGGGCAACTGGACCGGCGGGGCACAGCCGTACAGCAGTGGCTTCTATCTGGGGAATGTCGATCGGACGGTGACCTTCTCGGCTCCATCGAGCGGCAACATTGGCGTGGGTAGCCTGACCCTGAACTGGAGTGATGACCAGGGCGGCTCTGGCACAGTTCAGGTCGGTTCCGGTTATCAGGCCCCCTTGCCTCTGCCCATCACTCAAGGGATCGAGGTTGGCTTCCAGACCGGCTCGGTCAATGGCGGTGAGACCTTCACCATGCGGGCCTTAACGCCACGCGATACCTTCCAATACACGCGTAATGACCCTCAGGCCGAGCCGCCGGTCGTTGTCGTTTCCTATAACGATCCCCAAGGTAACCATCGCTTCGTTCTGCCGACCGGAGGTTATCCTGACGGCGCCCAGCTAACCGATCTTCAGCAAGATCTTCAGGCTCTCAGCGGCCAGATGCTGCCCGACCCCGGCGTTACCATCTCTTCCACCGCGGACGACCAGGCTCATTTTGTACTTAACACACCCCATCCGACGCCGATTACCGATGCGCATCTCTTTGTCGAATATATCGATGGCGACGGTAATGTGGCCCAGGAGGATGTCTTCACCCAAACCCTCGAAGCTGGTCCCACTATTATCCCGGTGACGGTCGATACCAATAGCTACGATCCGCCCGATACAATTTTGCTGGCTTTTATGACCGACTCCCAGGGCAATATCATCGACTCTTCGGCCCGGCCCCTGGCTTCCTTTGGCCCGGATCCGCTGGCTGTTGCTAATCTAACGGCCGGCGACTGGCAGGTTGGTACACTAAGCATCCAGAGCGTGCCCGATCCCTGGGATTTCGGCACGGTTGAGGCCGGCACCCTGCTCAGCGCCGAGCTGACCTTAGGTAACACCGGTCTGGCCCCGCTCCAGTATACCCTGGCCGGCCTAGAAAATGGGCTTACTCTGGCCAGCAGCAGCGCCGGCAGCCTGGCCCCGACCGACACGCGCACCTTTGAACTAACGCTAGACACGGCCAATATGGTGGCCGGCCCCTTCAACCGGCCGCTGACACTGCGGACTAACGATCCCAAGAATGCCAACATAACGATCAACTTGCACGGAACCATCGAAGGTACGACTGGGGGAGCGGTTGCCACTCAGGTCAATCCGTACCGGCCGTGGGATCAGTATGTCACGGTGGC
>JAGRBY010001229.1 GCA_020433835.1 Anaerolineae bacterium
AGTTTTCAGACACGCCTTATTACGCTTCATAAGGGACATCTGAATTTTCAAACACGTGTTATTACGTTTAATAAGGGGCTTCCCAATTTTCAAACACGTGTTATTAGGCAAAAAAAGCGTTCTGATTCTATGGGAACGCTTATTTTTGGCCGGAAGGTTGTGCCTTGGTGGCCGATAGGGTTTTGGGGAGCATCTAAGCGCTGCTTTGTAGATGGGAGTTAGGGAGTTGGTGGAGTTTGTGGAGTTGATGAGTCGGTTGGCGGCGTCGAAGGTGTTAGTCAGCGTGTCGCTGCTGAGCAGGTTGCCGTTGATGATTGGGATAGGTGGTTGCCGAGCAAAAAGAAAAAGATGGGTTTCGTTTTCTCAACCCATCCTACGAGACTTACAAAACTAAAGTTGCACACCTAAACGATTTATGTTTACTAAGCAAAGTCGAAGGGCCGTCCATGAGCAGAGGAGAGTCAGGGAGTTTGTAGCGGTGTACAACTCTCCTCATCGCCTCATCTCCATTTTTGGTATTGCGGATGTTATTTGTTTTCAAATTCTAAGTAACTATCCCCAAGTTTACCACAAGCCCACTAATTTTATAGTCGTGTTGTCAATGATTAAAATCTATGGAATAATGGAAATACAGGGTCACCATCTCACTAGACAAAGAACCAATTACACCTACCATCGGTAGTATCCACTCAGCAACCCAGCCACACCCAACACGTAAGCAATCGTATCTTTTACAAGAAACCAATATAGGGATCAATAAAGATGAACGCAATTAGCACCAAGCAGCGCTATCGCGGTGCACTTCTGGGCTTGGCCTGTGGCGATGCGGTCGGCACGACGTTGGAATTTAAACGCCCCGGCACCTTCGATCCAATCGCTGATATGGTCGGCGGCGGGCCGTTTGGCCTTCAACCCGGCCAATGGACGGATGATACCTCGATGGCCTTGTGCATGGCCGAAAGTTTGCTGGAAAAACGCGGCTTCGACCCGACCGATCAAATTGAACGCTATGTACGTTGGTACCACCTCGGCTATTTGAGCAGTACGGGCGAATGCTTTGACATCGGCAATACGGTACGGGATGCGCTTCACCATTTCGAAAGAACGGGCGAAGCGTATAGTGGCTCAACCCATCCCCGCTCAGCCGGTAACGGTTCGATAATGCGGCTGGCGCCTGTGACGCTGGCCTACGCTCCTGACCCGCGTCACGCTATCGAACTGTCTGCCGATAGCTCAAGGACAACGCATCAGGCTCCTTTGGCGGTAGATGGCTGTCGCTACCTGGCGGCGTTACTGATCGGCGCGGTCAACGGCGTCGAAAAAAGTGAACTGCTATCGGCTCGCTACAGCCCCATCCCGGACTATTGGCAGGAAAATCCGCTGGCTCCGGAAATCGACGCGGTGGCGGGCGGATCATTTAAAACAAAGATGCCGCCGCTCAGCCCCAATCCCCTGGTTGGCAAGTTGGGGTTCAGCCCAACGAACGCATCGCACATAAAAGGCACCGGTTATGTGCGATGCGTTCGTTGGGCTGAACGCATCGCACATAAAAGGCACCGGTTATGTTGTTGATTCGCTGGAA
>JAGRBY010000122.1 GCA_020433835.1 Anaerolineae bacterium
CACGGCCTCAAGTTCCTGATGATGCGATGTAACTGCCGGCCAGACGAAAGGCCGAGCCAGCGGCGTGTAACCGCGATGAATATGGTAAGCGAGGGAGAAAGTGAGAATAAGCAGGGCCAGGCTGAGTTGAAAGAAAATTTTGTTTTGCTTCGCCACCCACGTGGTGATACGGCGCACGCCGTAAATGGCGGAGATAAACAAGAAAGGAGCTAAGGGTGCGCCATAGTGAAAATCTTCGAGCCGCCAGGTGAAGGGATTATCGCTGAGCAGATTAACGGCCAGCGTAGGCAGCATCGGCAGGAGTGTCAACGGGCTAAATAGGGCCAGGAAGGCAGTCGGGAAGAAAAGGTTGAAGAAGTAAGTCGGCAGTTCGACTTGATGCCAAAGATGATCGATAACCAGGCCGGGATTGGTCAGCACCGTAACGAGCATCGACAGCGGATCGCTACCTAACCAGGCATAGCGATCGAGTTGAATATTGCCACCGGCGGCAAATTGAGGCTGAATAACAAAGAAAGACAGCCCGAACCAAAACGCACTGAACATTACGGTTACAGCGGCCAATCCCCAACGTCGTCGGGCCAGACCGGCGTAGAGACCGAGCATCGCCACCACCAGCGGCATATCTTCTTTACAAGCCATCGCCAGCGCCGCGAAGATCAAAAAACGGCGATTTTGTTTGCGCTCTAAGGCCAAGAAAGCAAAGAGCAAAAAGGTGGGGGCCATCGTTACGGCGTGAAAATCGAACAGAACGGCGGATTGGAGGGTGGGGAGGAGGAGGTAAGCGAGGGGGAAGAGGAGGGGGGTAATGGGTAATTGGAGATTGGAGATTGGGAGATTAGGAGATGGGGTGGGTGAGAGGTGGAGGCGAGCAATTTGGTAGAGGGGCCAGGCACCGAAGGCAACGATGGTGGCTTGGACGATGAGTAGTAGTTGAGGGCTGCCAAGGTTGAGCCAATAGAATGGCACAAAAAAGAGCAGGATGGGTTCGACATGGAGAGCGAGCCGAGACTCGACGGGGGCCATGAGGGTAAAGTGCAAGAAACGCCCTTGCGCCGTATTCCAAAGAGCCTGATCGACGTTGCCGAGATCGAGGCCGTTGGTCAGGAAAGCGCGATGCTGTTGGATGGCGAGCGCACTAAAAAAGAGAGCAAACGCAGTGATAAAAATCACCAGAATGATAGATGAAGCATGACCTATAAAAAGAGATCGCAGCGGTGAATCAAGCGGGCTTGGTTGTGTTTGATTTCTTGTAACCCGTTCGTCGCTTGTCATTCTGTACCCTGAGAGAGATCAATTTCGCTGACCAGTAAGGCATCACCGTCTTCATCCGCCAGACTCAAGCGCTGGCCGGTAGCCGGATCGTAGAATCCCGTGATTAGAAGATAGGGTTTATCGGGCGTTATGTTGGGAGGGAGTGATAAACGGTGGCCGTCGGTGATGATTTCGTCGGGCAGCCAAGTGGTGGTGGGGCGCTGTCCGCCGGCGGGAACGGAGTCGGATTGAGCGATGACGGTGTTGGTGGTGTCCAGGAGTTGCGCAAAAACTTTGTAGCGATGGGTAACTGGGGCGTCCGTTTGCCAAAAAAGCTTGAGATCCAGCGTCGATTCGGTGCGGGTGTAAGCGTATCCCGCCAGGCGAATAGTTTGTTCAGGTGGTACGATAAAACCGGCGGCGCTATCGGGTTGCAACGCCGATGACGGGAGCTTAAATTCGTGCGGCAATGTTTCGACATCGACGGAACCCAACAAAAATGGCTCTCCTACCATTTGCTGTCCATCGTGCATGCGAACTGACAGATCGTAATGTCCGCTCTCCAAATCCGGCGGCACAATGATGTCATGTTGGGAGCGTAGCACACCACCTCGGCCCCACTGCTCAACCGGCAGCGGCAGCGTGTCGATTTGTTCAGCCTGAGTCACCCCTGCGCGAGACCAGATGAAGCCAACAGACTTTTCACGGGCGTCATCAAAGTTAAACCACGTGTTGGTATCGCGCCAGATCAAGCGGA
Source organism: Anaerolineae bacterium (assembly GCA_020433835.1). Next base: position 2,012 of record JAGRBY010000122.1, read on the forward strand.
TGGGTAAAAGGTCGCCGGTTGTGGCGGCGGGTGGCGGAGCATCATAACCAACTAACTGAACGCGATCCGTGAGGTCAGTATCGGTTTGGTGAGGCAAGTCAATCACTATTTCCGTCTGTGGCTGCCAGCCAACGTCGACATCGCCCAGCAGCAAACCGCCGCCTTGCCCAACAGGCTGCCCACTGGCAGCCAGGGTCTCGCCCGTGTCGGGGTTGTATAGACCAACCTCCAGCCGATACGTACCCGGCGGCGTTCCAGCCGGAATAGGTAATTCCTGCGCATCCTCGATGAACATATCGGGCTGCCAGCGCTCGACGGGCCAAAGTCCCATCACGGGCGGGCTATCAGTGCTGGCCCAAATATGCCCTTGCGCATCAACTAATCTTACATAGACAAACCGTTGCTGGGCTGGAATTGCGAGCACTTGCCAATGTAAGGTGATGATAAGCGACTCGCCACTCACGGGCGTTGGGGAGCCAATATCATACCCAAGCAACCCGACCTCGCCCCCGAAGTCACCACCGAGAGCAATGTGCGGAGATGCGGGTGGCTGAAAACCGGCGATGGGGCCGGCATAGACCCAGGCGTAATCGATGCCGTTCAAATGCACCGTATATTCCGGTTGGCGGCGAGTGCGGAAGTAATGAACAATATTCGGACTGGGGATATCGCGCTGCACCTGATTGATGTACAACACGCTTCGCTCGGCGGTGATAAGGTTTTCTTGCGGAACAACCGACTCTACCTCGCCGTGATAAAGCAGCGGAAATAGCCATTCGTACCAGGCCGATACTGTTGGCACAGGTTGCTCATTCAAATAGCGAGCCGCGCCGTCGAGACCTTCGCCCCAGCCGACCAGTAGTGTTTGCGGTGCCCAGCGCCAGCCGAGCAGCAGCGGGTTGTAGTAGGTGAGGTAGTAGGGGTGGTAGGGCAGGCTGAGGGTGAGGCCGAGGATAATGGTAAGCAAAAGGAGGGAGATGGGGAGATTGGAGATTGGAGATTGGAGACTGGAGACTGGGAGATGAGGAGATGGGGAGATTGGATGGTTGGATGGTTGGGTGATTGGGTGGTTGGTGGGGGGTGTTGGTAGGTGGGTTGATGGCTTGAAGTGTTGATTGAAAAATTTTATTTGCCGGAGCTTTAGATAAGCTCGATAGAAAGCGAGGCCGGTTAAAAGGTAGAACGTGGGAAAGGCAGGTAGCATGTAACGGATGGATTTTTTTGACGCAATCGTCATGATGATGAGGTAGGTGAGGGCAAAGAGCCAAAGTGTTACAGAATGAAGAATGAAGAATGAAGAATGAAGAAGTGGCAGGGAAGATGCCTTACGGGAAGCTAACGGCTGACTGCTAACGGCTAACGGCTGTGACCGCTGACCGCTAACGCCATAATACACACTCAAAGCCAGCCCTACCAGCAGCCAGGGTGTCGACTTGAGTAAGAAGGCAACAGGGTAGAAAAGGGGGCCGGGATCTTCGACAAATTGGCCGAACCAGAAGAGGCCGAGGTTGCCGGTTCCGGCTTCTTGGTCGGTGAAGAGTTTGCCAAAGGTTAGAGATAGCGTCCCGAGAGGATCGACCCACATAGCCGGCCACAGCGCAAAGAAAAGAACTGAACTGATCAGGGTCAGAAAGAGAAGACCGACCAATTTTCGCCCCCACCAACCGGGATCACGCCACTGACCTGAAACGATAGCCCAGCTAAGAATAACGATACCGAGCATAGGCACCAACAGTAAAGCTGTGGATTTGGTCAGTAAGGCCAGGCCGGTAAAACAACCGGCGAAAATGAGATACCGTCGCCGGTCAGTTTGGAGCCACAGAAGCAGCGCAACTCCGGCTAGCGTCATCAACATTGTCAACGGGGCAGCGATGTGAAAGAGGCGGCTGTAGCTTAAAAAATAGGGATCGAGGGCAAGCAGCACCACGGCGATCAAAGCCGGGCCGTTGCCAAGCAGTCGCCGCGCCAAACTGTAAAGTAACAAAAGCAGCAAACCGGTTAGCGTAGCGGTAGCGATCCGGCCCATCGTATACTGCCCCATTTCCGTATCGGCCAGGTTGATCAGCGGGGCGGCCCAGGCAGCAACGGTGACACCGGGATAACCGATGCCGGTCGTTAGACGAAAATCGCCGGTGGCAAATGCCTGCCCAAATGCCTGCGCATGGTCAAGAAAAAGCGGCTCGTCGGGCGTGAGAAAAACACCCAGGTTTAAGAGCCGGGGTACAAAAATAACCAGGCTCAGAAGAAGCCACGTCAATGACTTGTGTGACTTGCCGAAAAATCGCAAAACAACTCCTCAAATGCTCTCACATCTATCAACCACGATTTATAAGCATATAAGCAAAATTATTCATCGAAAACCGCTAAATGCCGTAAATCGAGGCGGCCATTTGTCTATAATTCGGAAGCCCGGAACTAAGCGGTTTGCATAACAACCGTAAATCGGCGACTGTATCATTTCACGCTCAAGCCACCGAGCCGAACTGCATTCTCGCCGCTGGTATCATCCCGGATAGGAAGGCGCTCGCCGGTTTCCAGCAGATACAGCCCCGTCCACAGATCATAATCGCCGGGAGACAAATCGGCAGGCAGGGGCAGTTCGCTCGTCTCGCGAATAATTTCGCCGGGCGGCCAGATCGACGTGGGGTACAGGCTTCCCAACGGACGATGATCGGCCTGAGCCACGTTGCCGCCTTCCGGTTGGCGCAGGTGAACAAACACGGTGTAATCCTGAGGCATCGGCGCGATAGCCTGCCAGTAAAGCGTCAAGCGCGGCGATTGCCCTGGGCCGGGAGTTCCCGGCTCAACGGTATAGCCGAGCAACTGAACCTGATCACCCAACGTAGCCTGCACCGGATGGGCCGGTTCGAGCGCAATAGGGTGGGGATCACTTTTCGAGCGCAGCACAAAAATCCCTTGCGATTCAGTAACATACTCAGTTTGGGCCAAAAGTTGCTGTTGAAAGGGCAGATCGTAATATTCTCGCTGCAAACCCCACCGTTCGAGCACCAGCCAGACGGTGTTATCGGCCAAGGTCTGATGCAAATCGGCTTCGGTGCGGATAGCCGGAGAAGCCAGCCAGCGATCAACGGGCTGATTGTTAATCGTCAAAATTCGATAATCGTAGCCGCCTGCCCGCTGCACGCTGTAGAAATCATTGTGGCCCAGATAAAAGAAGGCCGCTGCCGGAGTGCCGGTTAGAATGGTATCGCCGGGCTGCCAGTTATCGCGCACGTAAGTAAAGGCCGATTCGTAATCATCGCCGGTGTTGGCGAGCAGGGCTTGGATGGCGGGCCGGGTGGTGAGGGTGATGAGGAGAATGACGGCCAGGGCGATGGGTAATTGGTAATTGGTAATTGGAGACTGGTAATTGGAGACTGGTGATTGATGGTGCGGGGGTAGTGAGGCCTTGCTATTTTTAGAATTACCAAGAGCGAATACTGTGTTACTTATGAGCATCATACCGTGTGCGCCGAGCAGAAATAAGATCGGTAGCAGCATAAATAGATACTTGTCGTCGCGACGATCAGCGGAGACGATGAGCACCATTTCGAGGGTGGTGACGCCGAGTATGAATGTCAGAAAAAAGGTGGCTAGTCGAGCATCGGGCGAGGCCAGGGTATCGACAAACTTCTTATCGATACGATTGAACAACGATGCCAAAGATACAACAGCCGCCAACACCGCTATAGGCGTAAAAATCAGAGCCGGCAGGTTGAAATAAAAAGGGGAGATAGCTTGCCAGCCGGCAATAACATTGAATGAAAAATCGCTGTAGAGATCAAAGACCTGAACAAGACCGGTGGCCGCACCCGCAGCCGTTGAGTCGAGCGCTTCGATCCCTTTGGGTTGACCGGCCCGCTTGACGAGGAAGGCCACGATTACGATAATGATAAGAGCCAGCAACTCCAAAGCAAATGACAGCCAGGGTAATTGTCGGGCAAAAGAAAAGTTTTTTTTCGACTTTGTAGGCTGCGTTCTGCTTTGCATCCAAAGAGTCGCTATTGAAGCCAGAAACAGAGGCGGGGCCAAAGCGATAGCAGCAAAATGGGCCAACGTTGCGCCCAGGTAAGCTAATAAAGCAGCCCAACGCCATCGGGCCTGATTTTTGACAATCCCTTCATAGGCAAACGCTACTGTCAGTAAAACTAAAAGTTGCAACAGCGCGTACATACGCACACGCCCACTCCAGTGGATGGCTGAGGGTGCCAGGGCTAATGCCATCGCTGCAATTAACCCCGTTGCCGGTGAAAACCAGCGGCGGGCCAGCCAAAACGTCAATCCGACAGTTATCAGCCCCAAAACCAAACTCACATACCGCATGGTTGTGGGCGATGCGTTGATGAAAGCAACCAAACTGGCGAGGTATGAAAACAACAGGCCGTGCTCGTAAAAGAGGCCGGAGGGCATAACCGGCAGCCCTTTGGCTTTGATCATATCAATGGCCAGCAGAGTGACAAACTCATCGGGGTAGAGCTGCACAGTGTGTACAAACCGCCACCGCAACCAGAAGGCCAGCCCCAAAATTGCGATTATGGCAAAAAAAATAATGAATTGGTGAGTAGATGGTCTTGCCCGATTAATGTGTCGATCCTCATAAACAAAATCAAATGTTAGGACAGCGCAACTGCCGAACGGCCTTCTCTGTCCACCAAGGCATCTTTACCGTTCGCCGAATGACCTTTTCCCTTTGCCGAACGACCTTTACCATCTGCCGAACGGCCTTTTCCTTTTGCTGAACGACCTTTTCCGTCCGCCGAACGACCTTTACCATCCGCCGAACGACCTTTACCATTCGCCGAAACCCCTTTACCGTCCGCCGAAACCCCTTTACCGTCCGCCAAGACCCCTTTACCACCCGCCGAGACCCCTTTACCACCCGCCGAACGACCTTTACCGTCCGGAAATGAGGTGCCGAATATGATTCAAAATTACAGCGGCCTGAGGTATAGACCCAAAACTTTTAGGGGGCGTAAGTCCTGGTTGTGAACGAACTATTTTACCAAAGTTGATCAGACACGCAATCTCAAAAACACGCCCTAAGATACTGCTGTTCAAAAACAAAAAGCAAATTTGACGTTAACCTATGCTTGCCGGTAAATTTTCATAGTAAGTTCACTATTCTCTGACTATAATTTCACTTTCAAGATTTTTATTTTGACCTTACTATTACCCTATTGAAACTCTGAGAGATTGAGCGCAGAATGGGGAAGGGTGATAAAATTGGGAGCGTTCAGGAGCCGATACATTGGACAGTATGCTTAAAACCGGCCAGCGAATATTTGAGTTTGAAGTTATCCGCCAACTCGGTGTGGGGGGGTTTGCCACCGTCTACGAAGCGCTAGACCGTATGCTGGATCGCAAAGTTGCCATCAAACTGCTGCGGGTTGATAAAGCGGGCGGGGACAAAACCATTAAGCGTTTTATTCAAGAGGCGCGTATCGCGGCTCTGCTGGAGCACCCCAACATTGTCACCGTTCACGGCCTACGCATTGCCGATCAACGCATTTATATGATTATGGAGTATTTGTCGGGCGGCAGCTTGCGCACACTTATCGAAAGCAAAGGCAAGCTGTCGGTCGATCACGCCGTTCGTTTAACAACCGGTATTTGTGAAGCGTTAGCTAAACTGCATGAAAGAGGCATCATTCATCGCGATATCAAAGTGGATAACGTTTTGCTCACGGCCGATGGTCGCCCCAAAGTGACCGATTTTGGCATCGCCCATCTCCCTAAATCGGCTGGGGGTCTCGATTTGACGCGGGTGGGTTTCCAGCCGACCTCGCTAGTTTTCAGCTCTCCGGAACAGCTTCGCGGCGAAAAATTAGATCCGCGCAGCGATGTGTACCAGGTCGGCGCACTGTTGTACTTTATGCTGACCGGCCGTCACTACATCGATATCGATGTATTGGAGACTCAAGCCAGTACTCAGATGTCACAAAACCTACGTCTTGAACTGAAAGTGTTTATGCTGCTGGAAAAAGCAATTTGCAGAGATATGCCCGAGGGGTTACAAGCGCTGTGGCGCGATGTCGGCGCATTAGCCGGGGTTATTGAACAGGCTATGGCTAAAAAGAAAGAGGAGCGCTTTGCCGACACGTTAGAGATGGCGATGGCCCTGAATGCGCTTAACATCACCAGCATCCCCAACTACGCCACTACGGAAAAATTAGATCTGCTCGACTCACGCGAATATAACAAACGGGGCCTGGCCCACGCCAGTATGCGTAATTACGAGCAAGCCATCTACAACTACAGCAAAGCCATCCAAATCGACCGCCACTATGCCGAAGCCTATAACAACCGCAGCGCCGCCCATCTTTTGATGGATAACTTCGCGCAGGCAGTGCTCGACTGCAACTGGGCCGTTGAATTGGCTCCCCATTTCGCCGCGGCCTATATCAATCGGGGCATTGCCAACACCGGTTTGCGCCACTATGATGAGGCGCTTACGGATTATGACCGCGTTATCGAGCTTAATCCCAAAAATATCTACGCCTACTATAATCGGGCCAACACCTATATCTGGATGGGCAAAAATGAGGAAGCAATTGAGGATTACAGTCAGGCTATCGGCCTCAACCCTCAATTTCTAGCGGCCTACGTCAATCGCGGTGTGGTGCATGACGTCTTGGGCGACTATATGCAAGCCATCGCTGACTATAATCGGGCGATTGAGCTTAACCCGGTTTACGTACATGCCTTCTTTAATCGCGCCAGAGCGTATGCGAATTTCGGTAATTTTGAACAGGCGATTATGGATTATAGCCGGGTTATCGAAATGAATCCGGAGCATCCCTATGCCTATGAAAATCGGGCCAATTGTTACCTGGCGATGAACCAGGCCGAAAAAGCCACCGGAGATAAAGCTCGCGTTACAACCCGGCTGCCGGCCATCAACCCCAAACAGCTATCCGTGGCCCACAGCATGTTGATGCCGGCCACACCGGTCGATTTTCTAACCCGTGATTAACTAGCTGCGCCGGACTTTTTGCCAAATACGAACCGCTTTCTCCTGAATGGGTTTTAACTCATCAGCTCCGATAAAATAGGCCAGACCGCCATAAACCAGACCACCCATTCCAACACCAATCACACCCCCAAGCCAAGAAGGCGTATCCGGCAAAAACGGACGGGCAATAAGCAGCACCACTGCCATCCCTACCGTGGCAAACATCATCTTACCCAGCGATGGCCACAAACTGGTCTCCGAAAGTCCCCCCATCTCGGTGCGCAGCAAAACCATCAGAACGATCATCTCCAGAGTCACCGCGATGGAATTGGCCAGCGCCAAACCACTGTGCGCCGGTAAGCCCCAGACCACAAACAACCGCATCAACAGGATGCTCAAAGCAATGTTGATGGCCATTGCTAGAACGCCAATCCCCACCGGCGTTTTGGTATTTTTGAGCGCATAGAAAGCCCGAACCGCAATTTCAACCACGGCGTGGCCTATTAAACCCAATGCAAAAAAGGACAACGCCCAGGCCGTCAAAGCGGTCGACTCGGCGTTAAACTCACCGCGCTCGAGCAGGAGCCGAATGAGCGGCTGGGCCAGAACGATAAGCCCCACCGCCGCCGGGAGCGTCAAGAACAACATGCTTTTGAGTGTTGTGGCAAAAATGTGGCGCATTTCGGCATAATCCTCTTGCGCCGCCAGCGCCGCCAACGTAGGAAAGAGGGCCGTCGCCACCGATTGGGCGATGATGCCCTGTGGTAGCAGCATGATAATCCAACCATAGTACAAAGCGGTAATACTGCCGACCGCCAGGCCGGCCGCCAAAACGCGCGTCACAATAAAATTAAGCTGTACCGCCGCCAATCCCAACACGCGCGGAGCCATCAAGCGACCAACTTCATACAGACTTCGGCTGCGAACCGCAAAAGTAGCCTGGTAGGTCATCCGCTCTTTACCCCAGCGCAGGCCGGGCAGTTGAACAAGCAGATGTCCGGCGGCCCCAACCACCACGCCGACCGCCAATCCACGCACACCTATAATGGGGCCTAAAAACCAGGCTCCCATAATAATCGACAAGTTATAGATGATGGGTGCCGCCGCCGGCAGGAAAAAATGGTGCTGGGCATTGAGAATCCCCATCACCACGCCGCTGACTCCAAAAATCACGGTCGAAATGAGCATCCAGCGCATCAGTTCGGTGGTGAGAATTTGCTGCGCGGGTGACAAATCGCCAAACAGCCAGCCAACCAACCACGGAGCGGCAATCGAAAGCAAACCGGCTAAAATCGAAAGCAGCAGCACAATCCAGTTAATGATGGCAGAGGCCAATCGCCAGGCTCCCGGCATATCACCGCGCGTGAGATAACCGGCAAACACAGGGATAAACGCCGATCCCAACGCGCCGCCGGCCACCACGTAAAAGAGAAAGTCGGGCAGGCTAAAAGCGGCCACATAGGCATCCATATCGGCGCTGGTGCCAAACTGTCGAGCCACGACCACCTCGCGCAGCAAGCCCAACGCCCGGCTGATGACAAACAGCACCATCACCAGCGAGGCTGCTCGCGCGATACGACTCATATGTTTGGTTTTTGATGGGGAAATGTGTGCTTGGCTCAAGAATTAACTTTCAAGAGGGTGAGCTAGTTGAAACTAAATCACTCAATAATAAAACTTTTAGTTCTTTTACCCGCCGAAGTTTCTGATCATTTGTCAAAAACGCTTGGCATCCCACGGACATTGCTGCGGCTATTTGCAATGCATCGGGGGTACGAAGATTGTATCGTGCTCGCATTTCTGCGGCTGTTATCGCAATAGAGTTATTTATAGCAACCAGTGAAAAATGACGACTACCAACTAATAACTGCTGATACTTTATTTGAAGATCAGTCCGACCAAGTTCGATAGGTTTTGTTAGAACCTCAGTTAAAGTCAGTGAAGAACTATACCCTCTAACAACGCCCGCATCTAAACGCCGAATAATCTCGCGCATTGCATCCACATAGTCAGGATTAAGCTCGATATAGTAAATCAACGGAGCCGTATCAAAGCCTAAACGCGTTATACCTGACAAAGCCTGCTCAAACTGAAGACTCACGCCTCATCCCATTCTGATCGCAACTCGTCTATATACTTATCAATATCCATGTCCTTCCATATCTCTGCCCCTAAACCTTCAAGTTCTAACAAACTATGCTCTAGATTTATATCAACTGTGTTCAAATTAGATAATTCTTGAGTGATCTTTGAGACTAACTGCAACTTCTCTCGCACAGAGAGCAATTTAACGTGTTCTTCATAAACGGCTTCTACGGTTAAAGTCATCACAATGACCTTTCTGCATATGCTAACACACAAAACAATAATCCTCGATATTGTAGCATAATTTTTATAAAAGCGCTTAAGCGATTTGCCCTTACCAATTGATTGCCACGCCGACTCTTTTCCGCTATACTGTCGACATCTGTAGTCATTACACTTATCGAAATGCAATATCCTTTATGGCTAATCCCGACCACGTACAACGGGCGCTGCGCTACGCCAATGGCGAACGCGATTTGCGCCTGGAAATGCTCGATCTCTCCGGCGCGGATCTAAGCGGCCTTGATTTTTCCGACGCCTGGCTGCGCGACACCGATTTAAGTGGCGCGATCTTACGCAACTGCCGCTTCGCCGGAGCGCCCATGCCCGGCACGAACTTCAGCGAGGCCGATCTAACCGGCGCAGATTTGCATGGAGCTGTCGCCGCCGGAGCCATCTTCAATAACGCTCGGCTGACCGGAGCCAGTCTACGCGCCGCCGATCTCTACGGTGCCGATCTAACCGAGGCGCAATTAACACACGCCGACTTGACCCAGGCCGATTTATCGCTGGTCCAAGCCGTTCGAGCCGATTTCAGCGGGGCAAAATTGTCCCGCGCCGTTCTCTTTAAAGCCAACTTAACCGGAGCCAATCTTCAAGACACCGATTTAGACCAGGCCGAAAATGTCAGCAGCGCCACCTTCGATGAAGCCCTTTTGCCACCGAATTACCAGCCCACTAATAATCCCCGTCGCTCACGTTACGCTAAGGGTTTTTTCGGAGAAAAGAAGAATTGGTTTCAAAAGATTGTGGGCAAGAAGTAGGGGCGAGGCAACTCGACAAGCAATTGCATTGCAAAAGCAGATCCCATTCAAGTTGCCTCGCCCCTACCAACAATCACCTCAAACACAAAAGGAGCACCCTATGCTAAACCCATCCGATTTTGCCAGTGTTCAATATGGCCGCAAAATGAGTGCCTTAGTTGAGCACTTCAACGGCGTATCGCCGGATGATTTACGCAAGTTCAGTACGTTTCTGCAAAAGCTGGCCGACTTACGCGAAAGCGAAGGCGCGTTATCACCGCAGCAGCTCAATGTAATTATGCAAAATCTACGCACCAAAGAGCTAACCAGTTTGGCCGTTCACAAAGGCGGCATTATGGTCGAATTCACCGGCGGCGGCTTCGAGTACGAACGCTTTCTTCTGCGCGAGGATGGCCGGATGCCGAATAGTCGGTATGAGGCCAAGAAAGGGTAGAAGAAGCGGTCAGCTATTAGCTTTCAGATGTCAGCTTTGTTAGCGTCAAAAAACTTCATGATTTGGAATCAGGACTTACGCAGAGTGTAGAACAATTTGCTAAATTGTTCCGTATTTTGAGTAGACTCGTGGCGCAAATTGGCAATTTACGCTACAAAATTGGATGTTTGCGTAAGTCCTGGGAATAACAAAAAAGCCTCCCCTTAGACAGGGAGGCTTTTCATTTCATTTACTACTGATGATGAAGCTTAGATCTCATCTTCCGGCTTCTTCTTATCCGGTGTATCGATCCCATCATCGTCTACAGGCGGTTCCCCAGCCTCAGCCTCTCGCATTGCTTCCGCCTTGGCTTTCGCCGCTTCAATTTCATCAGCTTCAGCCAGCGCTTCACGAATTTTGGCACGCAGTTCGTCGTCAGAAGAAGGCGTGTCTTCTTCTGATACCTCAGGTGCCGGGTCTGTCCAGCGGGTGCGGGTGCCGGGGTAATAAGGTGTACCGGATGACGGGCCACCAGATCGCGGCCGAATAGGTTCAGCCTGATACGGGTAAGGTCGCGTTCCAAAGCGAGTCAGCAGCACGGCACCTAAACCGGCCATCGCGATAAGGCCACCGATCACCGTTCCAATAAAGCCGATGCAGTCGATAAGACCGATAACCGGCAGGTTCGTCACCAGCGTTAGCACCGATACGCCGACAATGCTGGACATGATCAGACTGGGCTGTGGCCGTCCGCTGGCGACCAGCAAGCGTTCACCTAAAACGTGGCCGATGACGATCCAGCCAAACAAGACCGCGATCCCCAAGGCCAAATAGGCCACAACCGGAACAATCGCCAGACAGATGGTAATCACCAGCAAGAAGGCTATCGGGATAAAGACAACCGACACGATAGCGGTCAGCAACCCCACCCCAAAACTGAGCGGCGCAGACGAAACGAGCGTTTCGCGTACGTTGTACATCTGCTCAGGCATAAAGGCAGCCACCAACCAGGTGATAACCGCCAGCACAGCGATCAGCGCCAAGTTCCAGAAGACATCACCAACGATTTGGCCAATCCAGCCAAATAAACCGCCGCTGTTTGAGTGATCCCAGTTTCCTGAGTGATCCCAATCCCAGTTTTCCGACGGCGGAGACGGTGCATCAGGGGGATTGAGAAAATCACCATGTCCATCATTATCATCATCATCATTTTCGCGGAATTGGGTGATACCTTGAATATCGCCTTTAACGGTTGCCCCTTCATCTCTGTCGATGTCGCCACCGACCATGCCGATGTCGCCATTCACCGTAGCCGTATCGGATAAATCAACATTGCCGCCGATAGCGGCTAAATCGCCATTAATTGTACCTTTGATGTCTACATTGCCGCCAAAAACAACGACGTCACCATCGATGACGGTATTTTCTTCGGCTTCAAAGTCGCCGCCAAAAACGGCCAGGTTACCGGCCAATTTGCTGTTGGCTTCCAGGGTAGCACTGCCGCCCAAAACGGCCAGATCACCCTTATGAACTTGCTCAGCTTCCAGAACAAAGTTATCCCCAAAAAGAACTTGATCGCCACCCTTGTCGGGTTCTTGCGCAAAAGCGGGAACCGCAAAGGCAAGCAATAAAACAAGCGTTAAAATCGAGATTATTATTTTCCTATTCATCATTCTTCTCCATCACCAATTAGAGGGTGAGTTCTATAGAGTTGGCCGGACGTCGTGATAGAAGTTGTAAAATTCGCAGCCACAGCCATGTAGCGCAGACAGACAAGATAACCAGCAACCAGATAAGGGGTTGGCTAAATAAGAAGAGACCCGTTTTCCAGAAAAGCAGAC
>JAGRBY010001230.1 GCA_020433835.1 Anaerolineae bacterium
TGCCGATGGCAACGGCAACGTACACCAATGGACGTTGAGTGGCGAGCACCTGCGGCGTTTTGACCATTCCCCTGGCTATCGGCACGGTGAAAATTGGGTTTCTAAGGTCGCCTTTTCGCCTGACGGCAAAAACTTTTGCGTGGAGGCCCGTAATTACCTCCAGTGTACGAGTGTGCTTTCACCCGGAGAGGATTTGACAACCCCCAATCAGGAACCACCGCCATTTGTAGAGGGGGCCCCCCATCAAGTTTCCAGCAAGAATTTCACGCTGGCCTATGCAGGGAGCACGGCCTCCTTATTAGGGTTGGATGGGAAGAAGATACATTCCTATAGGGGCCACTCTGCGGCTGTCGTCTCCGCCGCTTTTTCCCCTGCCGATGCCGGTAGGCAAATCCTGACTGGCAGCGCCGACGGGACTGTTCGTCGCTGGGACTTGGAGATTGGTGGGGTGATCAGTTGCTTCAGGGGAGAGGAGCAGCTTCCCGTCACGGCGGCATTCACGCCCGATGGGAAAGCGGTGCTGACTGCTGGGCCGGAAGGCCCCGTCAAGCGATGGGACTTGAATGGGGCGTTGATTCAGATTGGCGAAGAGGAAAGTATTCCTGTTCTTTCGCCGGATGGCCAGTATGAACTTACGGGTGGTTTGGGGGTCAGGATGTGGCAGCGCGAAGCCCCGCTAAGGCCAGTACGGGTCTTTCGAGAGGATGCCGACCCTTTTGACTTTGGCACAGGCCCTGGGCAAGCTTTAGCTGTAGCTTTTTCTCCGGATGGGAAATCGGTACTGGCCACCGACCGGGAGGCTATCATCCGTTGGGATGCTCAAACAGGGGCAGAAATTGACCGCTTCCGGGGGCACCATGAGCAGGTCAATAGCCTGGCGGTGGTCCCTACGGACCGGGGCGGCATGTTCGTCCTGGCGGGTAGCGACGACAATACCGCCAAGCTCTGGGATTCGGACAACAACGTGGTGAAACAGGAAGAGATGAGTGCGCGGCCCGTGGAAGACCACATTGGCAGCGAGTTTATCGGCGGCGAAATCCAAACCTATCGAGGGCACGCCAATGATGTGGCTGCTGTGGCTTTTTCCCCGGCCACTCCCAGCGATCCGTCAGGTGGCAAGTTCGTCTTGACGGGCAGCCGCGACAACACCGCCAAAATTTGGGAGCGCGATTCCGGAAAAGAAATCGCTACCCTCATTGCCTTAGATTCCGTCGACTGGGTCGTCACCACCTCCTCGGGCCTCTTCGACGCCTCGCCGGGCGCCATGAATCTCATGTACTTTGTCGTGGGTGTAGAAGCCATTGATCTCGAACAACTCAAAGAGCGCTACTACGAGCCCGGCCTGCTGCAAAAACTGCTAGGCTTTTCCGACGAGCCCATCCGCTCGGTCGAAGGCTTCGACACCGTGGCCCTATACCCTGCCGTTTCCCTGAAACTGGACACCCTATCCCATCAACTGGAGGTGAGCTTAACACCCCGCAACGGCGGCATTGGCAGTGTCAGCGTCTTCATTAACGGCAAGGAAATCATCGAAGACCTAAAACCGTCCCGGGGATTTGAAAGAAAAGAAAATACC
>JAGRBY010001231.1 GCA_020433835.1 Anaerolineae bacterium
CCCATACAAATCTTCTGCAACCCAAAAAGTATATAGAACGGGATTCTCCCTACGGCTATCTATACACACATAAGCTCTTTTTTCTACAATAATCTACGGGAGTTGTTTGTCCTTTGTTTGCAGAATAAGCTCATCCACAACCTCTCGAAATGCGTCAGCCGAGCTGCAAACATGTTCTTGTGTTATTTGTTTCATTGCTGACTTTCCAAATCCTTAATCGTTTCTAGCACAAGCTCTTTTAATAAATTAGCTGTACGCTCTCGAACGACATCTTCTTGGTACACGCGAGTTTTCTTTTCAGGATTGGCTGCTATCTTAGTTGATACATCACGAACAAAGTCCACAACGCTTGTGCAGATGATGTGCACTAACTCTGTTTCTTTAGCATTGTCTTTTCTCGCATCAAAAAATGGTGTACAAATTTCATCGAGTGCTTCTTTAATACTGTCTTGCATTTTTTATCCTTTCCTAAAAACTGATTACCTTGTACACTGTCTTCAATTACCCTGCAAGAGAAAATGATGTATGAAAATCGATCACACGAAGCCAATCCAAGAATGGACAAGGCAAGAGTTTGAGTCCTTACCTAAACTTGACCATGGTAGTTTTATAAATGAATTTGACTCCCTCATTATATTGCCTACGTCAATAATCCACGATTCAAACTATGGCTGTATGTCCTTTATCCCTATCTGTAAACAAACACCTCTTGGTAGGATAGATGTGGGAAGTGATGTTATTTGCTTAGATGGCTTTCTGGGAACGGACTATAGAGAGGGAGTGTGGACAACGTTTAAGTACCTTTTATTTAAAGGTTGGTCGATGGACTATCTTTCTAAGAGTGGGCTTATGCGAATATTCTCTAGACATGGATTTAAGCTCTCAACAGGGTTCACGACTTCCTCCTTTGAACTATTCGCAATCCCCCAAGCGCAGCCAAGATCGGTCGAGTCTTAGTATGAAGAAAATTGAAATCCTTACAAGCGAAGGTAGCTTTTATACTGTGTTCCTAGAAGATGAAGACACGATATCAAAACCTCACAAAAGCGAAGAATGGGTCAAAGCCCCGGAAGCAACGCGGTGCTCCCAGTGTGGCTGTCTTACCAAAATAAATTACGGGATAAAGAACCCCGTGATTAAGGCTGGTTAAATTATGGGTATTGATCTAACTATTTACATAGATGACTTCTTTTGCGCTTCTCCTGATTTTCATAGTTATGGTCAGGAAAGGTTTTATTTCTACAGGGACTATCTTATCTTTAATCAAATTCAAGGATGGAGTATGTTTAATGAGAGACCTCGCGAAGAAAAACGTGTTCAAACATACGAACTCCCCCTAGGTGCAGAGGCAGAAATGGCTGATTTTTTCTATGCCAAGATAGAAACAGATGAAGAAGGGAATCCCGAAATTGTCAAGGGCACCATACGGGTAGATGCGTATGGAAACACGCTAAGGTGGTGCTACGCTTCCGATTTTTCGAACCTCCACCCGCCTGAAGATATCCACCCATTAAATGCTGCAATTCTATCTTTTCTAAAAGCACTGCATGCGCGAACGAAGATTCTGCTGTAT
>JAGRBY010001232.1 GCA_020433835.1 Anaerolineae bacterium
TTGGCTCCACCAAGATGTCGTACCGAGATACTCTTGAAAACGGCTGTTCCTAACCAATTTTTGCGCTTCAGGAGTAAACTGAGGGTAGATACGGCGCAGCGCCTTGGGGTGTTTTTTGAGAAACTCTAAGAACTTTTCTCGTGTAATAAGAATCACACAGCCATCACGCCGCGCCTTTAAATAATAAGGGTATAGCATCGGCTGAAAGACCCAGTAGTCACTAAGCCACGCCCCCGGCAAATGTAGAGCATCACGTACATAAGTACGTTCTTGGGTGCCATTGGGCAGCTCTACAAAACGTTCATACTGTGATTCCAGCATTCCCTCACGCAGAATATGCAGATTGTCAGCATATTCTCCCTGATGAGCCAAGATGGCTCCTTTCTTAAAGCGGAACTCGGCCGCAATTTTGTCCAAAGCGATTAGTTCTGGAACTTCCTCTTTGCGTTCTGTGAGCAGTTGGCGTACGGCCGCCATCGTCGCCGGTTCAAATGGCTCCATGTTAGACGGGAGATATTCTTTTGTGATAAGCCAAAATAAAGGATGTTGTGCCAAGAATTCGGCCGTGGTTAAATCACTAATCGCTGACGGATTTGCACTATCCATATGTATAACTTCCCTAACATACTACTACCTTGCCCAACCTCTATTGACGGTTAGGAGGTTAGATAATGGGCAAAGTTTCAAGTCGTCCAGCATTCATTCTTACCCGCATCATAAATTTGTCAGACGACTACTCTGTAACATAAATGCCATACATTTAACAACCTGAACAGGATTTCGCTTTCATCACCCGTGGTTATTTGCCCTATAAACCATTATGATCGACTAATTTATAACTCAAGTGGTCCTTCATCCTCTTCTTCAAGGTCATCAATTTCAGGTAGAGGCTGATGCCGGCGAATACGCCCTTGCTGAACAGCTTGATAATAGAGGTCGATCAAGATGGTATAGTCTTTCCGTTGTCTTTCTTCATCGACGCTAGCTTGTCGCTGCCGGAAGCGCTCGCGTCTGGCAAAAATTTCGTTTTGGATGCGTTCTGGTTCTCGCACATTCTCGAACACAATATTGCTATCTGCTCCGGCCGTTTCCACAGAGACATTGCCAAATTTAAATATCGAAGGCAGTAGACCTTCCTGTTCCGCATTCACATTTTCTATTTTGCTTAATTCTGCTTGTTTACGGCTTTCCCGTAACCCAAAGGGCATCCGATCAATGTCAAAGATATAGCGATCAGTAAGCTGATACGTATCATTGCGCCAGTCTTCAAAAATCCAAATGATCCACAAGCCATCGGCCAAGAGTAAAATGATAATTAAACCCAACACGGCCGGAATAAAGAAAATCGCTTGGAAGAAGTAGTATAAAACCACGGCCGCTACTGTAATCAAAGCCCCAGTCAATAGGGGAAAAATCATTGGCCGCACCAGTGCAATCGGGTGCTTGTGATAAGTAATCGCCCCATTACTCTCAGACCGGACAAACATTTCAGAGAGCCGTTGCAAAAAACCGGGCTGAACCGTAATCGGCCGTTGCTCCTGCTGCACCTGCACCACATCCGGCTCCACCT
>JAGRBY010001233.1 GCA_020433835.1 Anaerolineae bacterium
CCGTGCTGCTGGCCCGCGCCTCAAAGCCGGAGCAAGAGCCTTTTATTGGCAATCAAACCGGCGGGCGGGTCTTCCTTTTTCTCAACACCGACGATTTTTGGCGCGATTATAAGGCCATGGTCGCCCAAGGCATCACGTTTGTGAGAGAGCCGAAGCAACAAGATTACGGATTGGTTGCTGTCTTTGAAGATTTGTACGGCAATCTGTGGGATTTACTTGAGCTAAATCCCGATCACCCCATAGCCCAACGGTCGGCCTAATAGAGCGTGCTTTTTACATGTGGGGCAACCCACGCGCATTGAACCACTGAAGCACTGAAAATGATGACTTCACTGAATTCCGCCTTGCCATCATAGCCTTCTCTTGACCTTAGATTGCTGTGAACCTTGCCTGGCGAGGATCAGTGTGCTCATTGCACTCATTCATTCAGTGTTTCTATCTCCGCCCCAAATAGAAATGCCCCCCTGTAAGTTGGCGTGATTACGGTGCGGTAGTAAGATAACGGGAATTATAAACATCTGGAGCAACAAAGCTTGCTTTGTCAAAGTAAACTTTGACGCTCCAGCAATTCTCATTTGAGCACGAAGACCTGACAGGTTTTCGATAAATACGTTCACTTGACGGTAAATTTTCGTTCAAAAGCACTCTTTTATGAGTTACGTAGTTGACGCGAAATCAGGCGTTTTGTAGCATAAATTGCACATTTGTGCGTCTTGGTAGCCCCAAAATACGAACAATTTAGCAAATTGTTCTACGAACTGCGTAACTCATATCTTTATTGTAAAATTTTGGACAAAACCTGTCAGGTCTGGTCATACGGAGAATTGCTGACATAAAGCAAGGTTTTTGGGGGGTCTCCCCTGTTAGACTTAGTTATTATACGAGCAGAAACGGTTTAACGCGACTGAAAAGATGGGACTACAAAAAAATGTACCCATCCCACCTACATTTTATCACAATCGACGCAAAAGGGATAACATTACGCAAGTTCCCACCTGTCCGTGGATATTATCGTTATCATAAAATCGTTAGGGATTGGTCAATCGGCTGATACCGATAGATTACATAATTTCACAACCTATAGCAACAGTGAATTAGTCCTATGAGGGTTGGTGTTCCTCCGTTTTCGCCACGATTTGGTTACTGCGTAGTTCTATGAAACGTTGTAGCGAAAAACGGATGACACGAACAAGATCTTAATCTGTAGTTATCACCTTCTCACGCAGATTTTCCAGCTCAAAATAATCGCTAATCAACCATTTGGTGCGCTCATAAACGGCATCCTGCGCGGCAGAGATGTTGTCTGTAGAGTGCAAGGCCCGATCATACGCCTGTCGGATTTCGGTGCCGATGTTAATTTTGGCAATCCCTCGTTTAAAGGCAGCCAGCACATAGTCTCTGGGAATGCCAGATCCGCCGTGCAGAACCAGCGGAATGCCGGTAGCCTGGGCCAGACTTGCCAGATGGTCTAAATTGAGACGGGCCGCCACTTTTTTCTGATCCTTGTAGCCGTCCGAAATGGCGCCATGGATATTGCCGATAGCGACGGAAAGCCAATCACAGTTGGTT
>JAGRBY010001234.1 GCA_020433835.1 Anaerolineae bacterium
CATGCAAACCGATCGAACTCCAGGAAAGCATCGAACGAGGATTACGCAATCGCCAGCCGGAACTGCGTCAACAGGCGCTGCTGCACCAGCTTGATTTTCTAGCCAGCAACCTGGAAGATATTCGATCTACTTTGGGGGGCAATAAAGATGGCGAGCCGTTCCTGGCTGATTTTGACAATACCGCTGCTGTACCCTCACCGCCGGCTGAGGATAATCCGTCGCAGCCGCGCTTTTTGCAGCGCGGCCGGCTTACATTAGATTTTTTGCGTCATGCCGTCACCCTCGACGGCCAGCTAATTGACCTCAGCCCGACTGAGTTCGATCTGCTGGCTTATTTGATCCAGCAGGCCCCTCGCGTTGTGTCCCCGCAAGAGTTAACCATCAACGTAAAAAAATATGAAACCGATGAGTGGGCGGCCAACGAAGCCGTACGCCAGAATATCTACCGCATCCGCCAAAAAATCAAAGAATTCAACAATGATATCGACATCATCAGAACCGTGCGTGGAGTTGGTTACACTATCGAGGAATAATCAGGGGTTAGGGATCAGGAGTCAGGAATTAGCTAGCCTTTCCCTGATTCCTAATTTCATAGGAGAGGAGGTCGGCCCTTTTAGCCGGCCTTTTTTATTGACCAAGGTTCATCTTTATCACAAAACTGTGACGGAAGTGTAATGGAGTTCTCACGGCACAAAAAATATTTTGTATTATCATATATTATAGCACATCTTATGGACGCGCTGTTAGGCAGGTCTTATAATCCTGCCTGGGAGAGATACGTTAACAGCTAAATAAACATAGAGAGAGAGCGAGGACGTTTTAGGTAACTCAAGTTGCTATTGACCCGTTTTGGGCAACAAGAGACAACTTGGGTTAGTTAAGTAAACAAGGAGGCAAGACATGAAATCTTTACCATCTCAAAACCAGAAATATCGAATTGAATCACAACCGGCCAACGAAGCCAACGGTCCATTTTCAGCTCTCAGGGACAATGGCACGCCCCAAAAAATCAAAGTGACCGATCAACTCTCCAATGGAGAAACCGGTTACTTTACCTCTGATTTAGCCGAATACCAGGCTAATCTGGAAGCCTTAGGCCCGGCCATCGATGACGAAGAATCAGCATCGTATATAACCCCTCTGGTCCAGGCTGCCGATGAAGCGATGGCGATTCGCGCCGGGGGTAAGAAAAAAATAACACAACTCTTTTTGAGCAGTGATGCGACGACGCCACGGCACGATCCGGAGTCTTATGAACTCATTTCTGCTGCAACCGGACCTGCTGTCGATGAAGAGACAACTGCTCAATACGCATCGAACTTTTTCGCCTAAAATTACACCTATAGATAAATCACAGCGGTGTGGTTTTAAAGAAGTTAGACAGGACATTAAACCTTCTAGACATTATGAGCTAAGAAGGTTTCTTCTGTTTCCGACATTCACCTGTTTTTAACAACGTGATACGGGAAACTATCAGGTCTGGCTTAAGATGTAACGACTCGATGGGATTTTGACCCCGAGATCCCATCGAGTCAACTTTATGATCCATACTTACAATTAGCTCAT
>JAGRBY010001235.1 GCA_020433835.1 Anaerolineae bacterium
CGGCCCCGACTTTATCAAAGCGGCGGCGGTTGATGCTATTCAGCACGATCTCAACCAGTACGCGCCCGGTACAGGCCAGCCGCGTTTGCGGCGGGCCATCGCGCAGAAGATGGAAGATTTCTACGGTCTGTCCTTTGACCCCGACTCGGAGGTGACCGTGACGACAGGGGCAACCGGCGCTATTTTTGCCACCATTTTGGGCCTGGTTGATCCCGGCGATGAGGTTATTCTGTTTGAACCTTACTACGACTCGTACCTGCCGGCCACGCTAATCGCGGGTGGTATCCCCCGCTTTTACACCCTCCACGCTCCCGATTGGCGCATCGACGAAGCCGAATTGAGCGCCTTATTCTCCGACAAAACCAAACTTATCATCATCAACTCCCCGCACAACCCCACCGGCAAAGTCTTTACCCGCGCCGAGTTTGATGGCATCGCCCGTTTATGCCAAAAACATGATGTTATCGCCGTAACCGACGAAGTCTATGAGCATATTGTTTTTGACGATGTCGAGCATGTGTGTTTGGCCACCTGGCCGGGCATGGCCGACCGCACCGTGACAATGTCGAGCGCGGGCAAAACATTTGGAATGACCGGCTGGAAGGTGGGCTGGGCGCTAGGCCGGCCCGAGTTGGTTCAATCAATTGTTCGGGTGCATCAATTTATGGTCTACTGTGGGGCGACGCCGCTGCAAGAAGCCGTGGCCACAGCCCTGCAGACCACGCCCGACTATTATGCTAAATTAGCGGCCATGTACCAGGCTAACCGCGATTTCTTGGGCGATGTGCTGGCCGATGTTGGCTTAAATCCCTTCATGCCCAAAGGAACCTATTTTATGATGGCCGACATTAGCCATCTCGATTTTCCCGACGATGTGGCCTTTTGCCGTTACCTCACCACCAACATCGGAGTGACGGCCATTCCGCCCAGCGCTTTTTACCACAACCCCGCCGATGGGGCCAATATCGCCCGTTTCGCCTTCTGTAAAACACGTTCCGTCTTAGAGGAAGCCGCCCGACGTTTGACGAAGCTAAAATGATTGGTAAAGTTACAACCAGGCAGTAGTTTCTTACGTCACCTATTAAGAGAGCTTGTGTTGTTTGGTGTAAGCCCTTCTGGGGCAGATTATAGTTAACCATGTATAAACTTTTGTAGCTAGAGGAGAGATAAGCATGTATACATCCAATGTATCAGCCCACTGGACAGGCGAAGGCCTTGAGTTTGTGGGGGTAGACAATAAAGGCCGTGAAATTCGCATGGGTGGTAAACACATTAAGCCGGGGCAAATGCTTTTACTGGCCCAGGCCGGCTGTATGGGGATGGATGTTTTATCTATTTTGCAAAAGAAACGGCAACAGGTAACCGATGTCGAGGTTCAGGTGACCGGCCATCAACCTGATGATTATCCTCGCCCTTTCCAGGCCGTGACCTTAAACTTTATTGTCAAAGGTAAAGATCTCGACCCCAAGGCGATTGAGCGTTCCATTGCGCTGTCGCACGAT
>JAGRBY010001236.1 GCA_020433835.1 Anaerolineae bacterium
CGTCTTTTTTATTTTTTACCGGCGGACTGGTCATCCGTTGGCTTAATGACATCATATGGAGAAAAAAATGATACAGCAAGACAAACATCACGTTGTTATTATTGGTGGCGGCTTTGGGGGGCTTTACACTGCCAAAGCGCTAAAACATGAAAATATTAAAGTAACGGTCATTGATAAGCGAAACTTTCACTTGTTTCAACCGCTGCTTTACCAGGTGGCAACCGGCGGTCTGTCGCCGGGAGATATTGCCTCGCCGCTGCGGGGGATTTTAAGTGCTCACAAAAACACGACGGTCCACAAAGCCGAGGTGATCGACATTGATGCGGAAGCGCAAGAAGTTATTTTGCGTGACGGTCAACTGCATTACGACACGCTTGTGGTTGCAACCGGAGTGAGCCACCACTATTTCGGCAATGAGCATTGGGCTGAATTTGCGCCCGGGCTGAAAACGGTTGAAGATGCGTTGGAGATGCGCCGCCGTATTTTCCTGGCGTTTGAAGCCGCCGAGCGCGAAACCGATCCGGATCGACGCCGGGCCTGGATGCGGTTTGTGATTGTCGGTGGTGGCCCGACCGGCGTTGAGTTAGCCGGGGCACTGGCCGAGTTGGCCCACACGACGCTCAAAGAGGATTTCCGCAGCATCAATCCGGCAGAGGTTGAGATTTTACTGCTGGAAGGCGTCGATCGGGTGTTGCCGCCTTATCCGGTGGAACTATCGGCCAAAGCGCAGAAATCGCTTGAGAAATTAGGGGTAACCGTACGAACCAACACGTTGGTCACCGATATTCAGGTCGATCAGGTTGCTCTCCGCCATGGCGACGAGGCTGAGATTATCAAAACCCGTACGGTATTATGGGCTGCCGGTATGAAAGCCTCGCCGATAGGCCAAATTTTGGCCGAAAGAACCGGCATTGAGCTGGATCGCGCCGGTCGGGTGATGGTCGAGCCGGATTTGACGGTTATCGATCATCCAAACATTTTCGTTATTGGCGATCTGGCCAACTTTATGCATCAAGATGGGAAACCGCTGCCGGGAGTTGCGCCGGTAGCGATGCAAGAGGGCAGTTACGTCGCTGAGACACTCAAGCGACGGCTGCGTGGCAAATCCTCACCAGCCTTTCAATATTTCAATAAGGGCAACATGGCGGTTATCGGCCGCAACGCCGCTGTAGCGGAGTCGCACGGCTTAAAGATTTCCGGTTTTCCGGCTTGGTTGGCCTGGGTGTTCATCCACATCTGGTATTTGGTGGAGTTCGATAACAAGTTGATGGTGATGTTTCAGTGGGCTATCAACTACTTCACCCGGAAGCGTGGCTCGCGCCTTATTACCGGGCAAAATCCATTTCCGCTTGTGGGGCATGACCCGATAAAAGGAAACGTCTCAGAACCCCAGCCGTTTTCGCTGAAATAGCGAAACGAAAAGCCCCGGATGAGTATATCAATCCGGGGCTTTTTTTATCGAAATTTTAGATCCATACT
>JAGRBY010001237.1 GCA_020433835.1 Anaerolineae bacterium
GTCGGGGCTTTCATACAGGCGGCGGTCGCGCTCGCTGCTCA
Source organism: Anaerolineae bacterium (assembly GCA_020433835.1). Next base: position 42 of record JAGRBY010001237.1, read on the forward strand.
TGCCAATGATCAAATCCCAAAAGCCTTCGGGGGTAGCCATCGCAGCCATATCCTGCTCGAATTTAGCCGAATCCTGTTCGATGGCGGCCAGCATGGTTTCAACATCGGGGGCCAGTAAAGGGCGCAACTGCGGATGGCGCAGATCATCCTGTCCGGAAACAATAGCCGCAGCAGAGACCAATCCGCTGTCGGCCAAGGCCAGTGCAAAGGGCGCACCTTGTGAGAAGCCAACGGTCAACACAGGGTCGAGTCGATTAAAAGCGCAAAACTGCCACATATCGTCGGCCCAAGAGGCCAGTGTTTTATCCGGGTGAGGGTTAGATCGTCCTAAACCGGGCCGGTCGGGGGCCAGCAGCCGTACATTGTGCTCGACGAGGCAATCGATGCCAAAGCCGAGCCAACCGCTCATCGCCGCGCCGGTGCAGAAGATTATGGGTGTACCGGCGGCCGGTCCCCACTCGTACCAGTGCAGCAGCCGGCCATCTTCAAGACGCATCGCCCCGGTAAGCTCCGGTGGGACAAGCATTACCGGTGATGGTTCGCTTTCAGGCATAGAACCCTCGATTTTCCGGCGGCAGCATCGCTGCAATACGTTGCATCACCTCATGGGTTAAATCGCGAATGGTTTGGTATTCGTAAGGAGGCAAACCGGCTTCTTGTTGCAGGTAAAGCGGTTCATCGAAGACAACCTTAACCGGCGTCCGTTTCAGCCCCGCTTTAACCGTCCGTGAGCCGATGACGGCAACCGGCACAATGGGAGCGTTGTGTTCAAGCGCCAATTTGACCGTGCCGATTTTGCCTTTGGCTAACTGGGCTGTTTTGCTGCGTGTGCCTTCAGGAAACATGCACAATAATCGACCCGCTTCTAAAATGCGTCCAGCGTGTCGCAAGGCCCATTGATCGCGCATCCCCCGATTAACAGGAAACGTGCCGCACTGACGAAAATACCAACGTGCCACCGGATTTTTATATAATTCGTGTTTACCCATAAAAAAGAGCTGGCGCGGATAGCTAGCCACCCCGACCAGCAGGGGATCGTAGTTACTGCTGTGATTAGGGGCTATAATACACGCTCCGGCCGGGATATTTTCTGTACCAACGGCCTCTAAACGGGTAAATAAGGCTACAAAGATGCGCACCGCCATTTCGTTAACCTTATAGGTTGGAGTCGAGTGCAGGGGCCAGCTAATTTGGTCGCGCCAGTCGGGTTTATTGGTTTTGATCGGTAATGATTCAGTCATAAATCAATGATTACACGTAGCCTAACACAGGGCTCCGCCTACAAAGAGCGCAAAGCCTTTAAGATCTGCGCACTATGCTTTTTGGGACTCACTTTGCGAAAGATACGTTCTATAATGCCATCGGGGTTAATAATAAACGTACTACGTTCTACACCCCAGAATTTTTTTCCATACAGCGACTT